>DUZF01000319.1 GCA_013349665.1 Rhodospirillaceae bacterium
TTGAAATTGTCGAGATCGACATAGATCAGCGCCGCCGGCCGGCGGTCGCGAGCCAGGCGCGAGAAGCGCCGCGCCAGTTCCTCAAAAAAGGCGCGGCGATTGAACAGCCCGGTCAGCGCATCGGTCCGCGACAGCAGCAGGATGCGCTCATGATTGGCGATCTGTTCATTGGCGATGCCGATCTGGTTGGCGACGTCGTCCAGCATCGCCCGCTCGTCCTCGCCCCAGGGCAGATCCTCGGCTTCCCGCCACAGCACGATGGAGCCGTTGACGTCATGGTGATGACGGGTGATCGAGCCGAGGGCCGGTCGGCCGTCGACGACGCCTTCGAAGATCTCGGCGTCGGGCATCTGCCTGAGCAGGGACTGGGCAACGCTGACCTTGCCGAAAGTGGCGGCGGGAATGAACTGGCTGGCGTCATGACGGAAGATCTGGCAGCCGGCGGCGCCCAGCGCGCGTGCCGTCGCCTTGGCGGCGATGCCCAGGATATCGGTAGGATCGACCACATCGCGAATGGTCCGCACGATGTAGTTGAGCAGCCTTTCACGGTTGTTGGCCCGGGCCAGGGCGGCATCGCGTTCCCGTTCCTTGGTGACGTCGCGGCAGACGCCACGGCTGCCGCGGCACCGCCCGTCGGCATCGAGCAGCGGCGAGGAGGAGACAAGAAGGCAGGCGACGGTACCGTCGGCGCGGCGCATCCACACCTCCGCCTCCTCCACCGGCATCTCAGAGACGAAAGGCAGCAGGCCGTCGTCGCCGGCCTGTTCGGTGATGAAGTCAGCCGGCTTGCGGCCGACCAGATGATCGGCGCTGTGACCGAGCGCGCCCCTGGGCGAGACGAAGACGAAACTGCCGTCATCGCCGAGTTCCCAGGCGAAATCGGTCGAAATTTCCACCAGGTCTTTGTATCTCTGCCGGGATTCCACCAGCGTCGCCCGCAAATTGCTTTCCAGGGTTACGTCCTTGGCCAGCACCAGGGCGCAGCCGTCAGTATTGGGCAGGACATTGACGTCGTAGAGCATCGGGCCCAGCGTGCCGGGAACCATGATCACATCGCTTTGCGACCGCCGGCTGGCCAGGGCCCGGCCAACCGCGGCATTGATGCCGGGGATCTGCCCCTGATCCATCGCCTCGCAAATGCCGCCGGCGGCCTCATTGGCGGCCACCACCCGACCGGTGCTGTCGATCACCATGGCCGGCTTCGGAAAAGTCGCCAATGCCGTGCTGTCCAGCGTTACCGAGGCTGCCTTGTTTTTCGTCACTGTTGTTCGCCTTTTCCTTCGCGGCCCAAAATCCGATATATGGAAGTCCGACGGCACAGAGATTTTTAGTCTATCCGTGAAATGACATTCAAGCGATCACCATGAAATCGACTCCCAGCGACCCCGCCGACCGCCGCCTGCCCCGTCTTGACCAGGTGGAAAGCTGGGTCTTCGACCTGGACAACACACTTTACCCGGCCTCCTGCAGTTTGTTCCCGCAAATTGACCTCAGGATGCGCCATTTCATCGCCGGCGCGCTCGGTCTCGACGAGATGGAGGCGCATCGGCTGCAAAAACGCTATTACCACCAATACGGCACGACTTTGCGCGGCCTGATGCTGGCCCACGGCATCGAACCGGAGGAATTCCTCACCTATGTCCACGACATCGACTGCGGCATGCTGGACCCGTCGCCGGGTCTCGACCGGGCGCTGGACGGCCTGGCCGGGAGGAAGATCATTTTCACCAACGGTACCGAGCGCCATGCGGTGAATGTCCTCGAACGCCTCGGCCTGACCCGGCATTTCGACGGCATCTTCGATATCCGTGCGGCCGGATATCTGCCCAAGCCCAATGCCGAGGCCTACGCCATGATGGCCAGACGGCATGGCGTGGAAGCCCGCTTGGCGGCCATGTTCGAGGACCTGCCGGGCAATCTCCTGCCGGCGGCCGAGGCCGGCATGGTGACCGTCCTGGTGCACGAGCCGGCCAGCGAAAAAATCTGGCCGGAGAATCCGGATCTCTCCCATGTGCACCACATCACCAGCGATCTTGCCGGCTGGCTGCGGGCGGTGCCGGGGCGGCGGCCGGACAGGGCAATCGACTGAACGCGCGATGGCACATTTTTTAACACCAAGATCACCAAGAACACCAAGGCGACGGTGCAGATGGGAAAAGCCGCAGCCACACACTGCGGCGGCTTGGTGGCCTTGGTGAAGCCTGCCTGCGGCAGGCGCTTGGTGGTTATCCTCGCCGCGGCCAGGGCGGTTGCCTTGACAGGCGGCCGGGGGCCGATTACCACCTCAGCTTTCAACAGAGGATAAAACCGCGATGCCGACGCCGGAGATCATCAGCCTTATCGACCAGGCCTGGGAGCTGCGCTCCGAATTGTCGCCGGCCACCCGCGGTCCGGTCCGCGACGCCGTCGAGGCGGCACTGGAGGCGCTGGACCAGGGCCGCGTGCGGGCCGCCGAGAAGATCGACGGACGCTGGCAGGTCAATCAATGGACCAAGAAGGCGGTTCTGCTGTCGTTCCGGCTCAATGACAATACCGTCATGGACGGCGGTCCGGGCGGCAGCGCCTGGTACGACAAGGTGCCCTGCAAGTTCAGCGGCTGGGACGAGGCCCGTTTCAAAGCCGCCGGTTTCCGTGCCCTGCCGGGCGCCATCGTGCGCCGCTCGGCCTTCATCGCGCCGGGGGTGGTGCTGATGCCGTCCTTCGTCAATCTCGGCGCCCATGTCGGCGAAGGCACCATGGTCGACACCTGGGCCACCGTCGGCTCCTGCGCGCAGATCGGCCGCCATGTCCATATTTCCGGCGGCGCCGGCATCGGCGGCGTGCTCGAGCCGCTGCAGGCCGGACCGGTGATCATCGAGGACAACTGCTTCATCGGCGCCAGGGCCGAGGTGGCCGAAGGAGTGATCGTCGAAACCGGTGCCGTGCTGTCGATGGGCGTTTATCTCGGGGCGTCGACCAAGATCGTCGACCGCGCCACCGGCGAGGTGTTCCTCGGCCGGGTGCCGGCCTATTCGGTGGTGGTGTCCGGCACCATGCCGGGCAAGCTGCTGCCTGACGGCTCGCCGGGGCCTGGCCTCTATTGCGCGGTCATCGTCAAGCGGGTCGACGAAAAGACCCGGTCCAAGATATCGATCAACGAATTGCTGCGGGAATGACCCTGTCCTCGCCGCTGCCCCTGGCCCAGGCGCTGATCCGCTGTCCCAGCGTCACCCCGGACGACGCCGGCGCCATGGACCTGGTCGAGGCGGCCCTCGGCCGGCTCGGCTTTCACTGTACCCGCCTGGCCTTCGGCGACGACCAGGGACGGCCGCGCATCGAGAATCTCTATGCCCGCCTGGGCGACGGCGCCCCCAATGTCTGCTTCGCCGGGCATACCGATGTGGTGCCGGCCGGCAGCGGCTGGAGCAACGAACCGTTCTCCGGCGTCATCGACGGTCAGTTCCTGTGGGGTCGCGGCGCCGCCGACATGAAAGGCGCCATCGCCTGTTTTATCGCCGCCGTCGCCCGCCTGCTCGAGGCCGGCCGCCCGGCCGGATCCATCAGCCTGCTGCTCACCGGCGACGAGGAGGGGCGGGCGCTGGACGGCACCAAACGGGTCCTCGACTGGCTGGCGGCCAAAGGCGAGAAGCTTGATTTCTGCCTGGTGGGGGAGCCGACCAACCCGCTTCGCCTGGGCGAGATGGTCAAGATCGGACGGCGCGGCAGCCTGGTCGCCCAGTTGCGGGTCGACGGCGTCCAGGGACATACCGCCTATCCCCATCTGGCCGATAATCCGCTGCCGCGGCTGCTGGCCATGCTGCGCTCGATCACCGAAAGGCCGCTCGACGACGGAACGCCGCATTTTCAGCCCTCGACCTTGGCGCTGACCAGCATCGATGTCGGCAACACCGCCTCCAATGTCATCCCCTCGGTCGCCCATGCCCGTTTCAATATCCGCTTCAACGACCGTCACAGCGGTGCCGGCCTTGAAGCCTGGTTGCGCCGCTGTTTCGACGCGGTGGGCGGCGACTACCGGCTGGAGGTGGAGGTGTCGGGCGAGAGTTTCCTCACCCCGCCGGGACCGTTGAGCGGCGTGTTGGCCGCGGCGATCCGCGAAGTCACCGGCCAGGAACCGGAACTGTCGACCTCGGGCGGCACCTCCGATGCCCGTTTCATCAAAGACCACTGCCCGGTGGCGGAATTCGGCCTGGTTGGCCAGACCATGCACAAGGCCGAGGAACGGGTGGCGGTGGCCGATCTCGAATCGCTGACCGAAATCTACCGCCGGGTCCTGGAGACCCTCCACGGCACGCCATGTTGAGCCGCCGCGACATCGCCTCGGTGATCGCCGGCCTTAACGCCGTCATGCGTTTTCGCAGCGATGCCTTCGGTTATTTCGACGCCAGCCTTGGCGGTTTCTGGAAATCCTTCTGGGCCGCCGCGGTGACGGCGCCGATCTGGCTGGTGCTGGTGACCCGGCATATGACCGAGGCGCAAGCCGCGGCACCGGCGACCTATCTGCTGGCCCATTCGGTCGCCTACGCCATCGGCTGGCTGGCCTTCCCGCTGCTGATGGTGCGGATCAGCGCCTTTCTCGGCCGCTGGCCGCGCTATTTCCATTACATGGTGGCCTATAACTGGTTCCAGCTCTGTCAAAGCCTGCTATGGCTGCCGCTGGTCCTGGTCTCCGACGGCGGCCCCCAGCCCAGCGGCTTGGTCGCCGTCTTATGGCTGGTGACCAACGGCCTGCTGTTCGCCTATGGCTGGTTCCTCGCCCATCGCGGTCTCGGCGTCGACGGCGGCAGTGCCGCCGCCCTGGTGCTGATCGACTTCCTGCTCGGCATGCTGATCGACGGCGTCACCGAAGCCTTGGTTCAGTAGACCACGTCCGTCAGGTAAAGCCCCTCGGGCGGCGCCGTCGGCCCGCCCTGGCGACGGTCGCGAGCGGCCAGGATCCGTTTGATATCGCCGGCCGACCACCGTCCCTCGCCCACCAGCTTGAGGCTGCCCACCATGTTGCGCACCTGATGGTGAAGAAACGAACGGGCGGCGGCGAAAATCTCGATCTCCTCGCCCAGACGGCACACCTCCAGCCGGTCGAGGGTCTTGAACGCCGACCTGGCCTGGCAATTGACGGCCCGAAAGGTGGAAAAGTCGTGATGCCCGACCAGGACCAGGGCCGCCTCCTGCATCGCCCCGGCATCCAGAGGCCGGGCCACCCACCAGGCGCGGCCGGCCTCCAGCGTCGGCGGCGGGCGCCGGTTGAGGATGCGATAGCGGTAGCGCCGGCCGGTGGCGGAAAAACGGGCGTGAAAGCTGTCGTCGACACGCTCGGCGCTGATCACCGTCACCGGGCAGCGATCATCGACATGGCGCATCCAGAAATTAAGGCCGTCGCGCACCGCCCCGACGGCGAACTCCCGGTCCAGGTCGACATGGGCGACCTGGCCGAGGGCATGGACGCCGGCATCGGTGCGCCCGGCCCCGACCACCCCGGCGGCATGGCCGGCGAAGGGCAGCACCGCGGCTTCCAGCAGCCCCTGCACCGATGGCCCGTTGTCCTGGCGCTGCCAGCCGACCAGACCACCGCCGTCATATTCGACGGTCAGCCGGTAGCGAGGCATGAGGTCCCGGCCGTCAGGGGATAACCGCGGAGGAAGCTTTCGGCGTCGAGCGGCGCCCGCCCGGCCCGTTGCACCGTCAGCAGACGCAGGGCCCCCTGCCCGCAGGCAACGGTCAACCGCCCGTCGAGCACCGTCCCCGGCGGGCCCTGACCGTCGACGGCCATCGCGGACAGCACCTTGAGACGTTCGCCGGCATGGCCGAACCACGCCCCCGGCCAGGGATTGAAGGCCCGCACCCGGCGTTCCAGCTCGACCGCCGGACGCTGCCAGTCCAGTTGCCCCTCGTCCTTGCCGAGCTTGGCGGCATAGGTCACTCCGGCGGCCGGTTGCGGCAGGGCGGTAAGCCGGCCGGCTTCCAGCGCGGCCAGCGCCTCGACGATCAGGCGGGCACCGAGGCCGGCCAGGGCGTCATGCAGCATCTGGGCGTCGGTACCGGCGGCGATGGGCAGGCGCTCCTGCAGCAACATCGGACCGGTGTCCAGGCCGGCCTCCATCCGCATGATGGTCACCCCGGTTTCGCCGTCGCCGGCGAGGATCGCCCGCTGGATGGGCGCCGCCCCGCGCCAGCGCGGCAGCAGCGAGGCATGGACATTGACGCAGCCGTGGACAGGCGCGTCGAGGATCGCCTGGGGAAGGATCAGGCCATAGGCGGCAACCACCGCCAGATCCGCTTCCAGACCGGCGAATTCGGCCTGGGCTTCCGCTGTCTTGAGGCTGGCCGGGGTATGGACGGCGAGGCCGGCGGCGAGGGCCCGGGCATGCACCGGCGAGGGGCGTTCCCGCTGACCGCGGCCGGCCGGCCGCGGTGGCTGGCTGTAGACGGCCACCACCCGGTGCCCGGCCGCCAGCAGCGCCTCCAGACTGGGGACGGCGAAATCCGGCGACCCCATGAACGCCAGGCGCAGGCTCAAGGAGCGGCGCCTTCCGCGACCTTCCGGGCCTTGCCCAATTTTCTGAGGATCATGTTGCGGCGCAGACTGGACAGATGATCAACGAACAAAACGCCGTCCAGATGATCCATTTCGTGCTGCACCACCGTGGCCAGCAGTCCGCCCGCCTCCAGCTGGCAGGCC
>DUZF01000310.1 GCA_013349665.1 Rhodospirillaceae bacterium
CGACGCCGTCGGCCTCGGCGCCTATGGCCGCAAGGTCGCCGCCTTCGCCCTCGGCTCGGCTTTGGGCGGCCTGGCCGGCGGTCTCTATGCCTTCAATTTCCAGTACCTGCAGCCCGACAGTTTCCGCTACGACCTGATGGTCATCCTGTTGCTGGGGGTGGTCCTCGGCGGCCGCCAGTCCCTGTGGGGGGCCTTTACCGGTGCCGCCCTGATCGCCCTGCTGCCCAACCTGCTGTCGTCACGCCCGCTGTTCGAAGCCTTCGCCATGGTCGGTTTCGCCGCCTCGCTGGCGGCCGGCTGGCATTCCGTCCGCCATGGCGGCAAACCGGGTTTTCGCGTGCTGGCGCCGGTGGTCTCCATGGGGCTGCTGGTGGCCGGCAGTTTTCTCGTCACCAGCCTTGAGGATTGGCGCAAGGGGGTGTTCGCCCTGATGCTGTTTTCGGTGGTGGTCGGCTTGCCGGAAGGCATCATGGGCTTCGTCGGCAAATCCCTGCTGCGCCTGTTCCGTGTCGCCGGTCCGCCATTGCCGGCCGCAGCCCGGCTGGACGAGGTGCTGCCGGCGGTCGGCGGCGGCGGCGCCCTTTGCCTGACGGTCACCGGTCTCGGCTGCAGGTTCGGCGGTCTGACCGCGCTCGACGGGCTCTGCATGGAGGTCCATGAGGGTCGCATCCATGGGCTGATCGGGCCCAATGGCAGCGGCAAGTCGACGGCCATCAACGTCATCTCGGGGCTGTACCGGGCAACCGAGGGACAGGTCGCGCTGGACGGCAGACCGCTGGCCGGCGGCAACATGACCCGGGCCTCCCGCGCCGGGATCGCCCGCACCTTCCAGAACCTGCAGCTGTTCAAGGAAATGACGGCGCTGGAAAACGTCATGGTGGCGCTGCGCGGCCTCTACCGCCTGCCGCTGCCGGCGGTGATGGCCGGTTTCGGCCGCGGCGAGGAACGTCTCGCCGGAGCCCGCGCCATGGCCCTGCTGGAGCTGGTCGGACTGGCCGGCCTGGCCGCCGTCAGGGCCCGCGACCTGCCCTACGGTGCCCAGCGCTTCCTGGAGATCGCCCGCGCCCTGGCCGGACGGCCGCGCCTGCTGATCCTCGACGAACCGGCGGCCGGCCTGTCTTCCCCCGATGCCAGGCTGCTGGCCGGCATCATCGAACGGATCCGCGACCGCGGCATCGCCATCATCCTGATCGAACATCACATGGATATCGTCAGCCGGCTCTGCGACCAGGTGACGGTGCTCGACGGCGGGCGGGTCATCGCCTCGGGAAGCCCCCAGCAGGTGCAGCGCGATCCCGAGGTGATCCGCGCCTATCTGGGGACCGAGGGCGACGCGGAGCCGGCCCATGCTTGAGGTGCGACAGCTGACCGCCGGCTACGGTCTGTCGGAAGTCCTCAACGGCATTGATCTGTCCGTCGGCGAGGGCCAGCTGGTGGCGGTCATCGGCCCCAACGGCGCCGGCAAGACCACCACCATGCGGGCGATATCGGGCCTGATCCGACCGACCGGAGGCAGCATCCGCCTGGCCGGCGAGGCCATCGCCGGCGTCGCCGCCCACCGCCTGGCGCGCGCCGGGCTGGCCCATGTGCCGGAAGGCCGCAAGGTCTTCGGGCCGCTGTCGGTGGAGGACAACCTGCTGCTGGGCGGATATCCCCGGCTGCCCAAGCTGTTCGGCTTCAGACGCCGCGCGGCGGAGGACCTGGAGCGGATCTTCTCGCTGTTTCCGCGTTTGTTCGAACGACGCCGGCAATTGGCGGCGACCCTGTCCGGCGGCGAACAGCAGATGCTGGCCATCGGCCGGGCGCTGATGGGACGGCCGCGCCTGCTGTTGCTGGACGAGCCGTCCATGGGCCTGGCCCCGGTCATGGTGCAGGAGGTCTTCGCCACCATCCGCGGCCTGAAAGCGGCGGGAACCACCATGCTGCTGGTCGAGCAATATGCCAAGAGCGCGCTGGACCTGGCCGACTACGCCTATGTCATGGAAGGCGGACGGATCGCCCTTTCCGGCACCCCGGCGGAACTGGTGCGCGATCCGCGGGTGGTCGAGGCCTATCTCGGCAGCGCCACAGCGAAACCGTGATGCGATCCCATCCCGCGTCATATTTTGAAGCGGGATGGGATCGTTGCCGTCTTGCCGGTCCGGGCCCGCCGCTGTACAGAGAGGGGGTGAACCGGGAGGCCCGCCGTGAACGCCAGAAGCAATCCGCTGAAACTGAACCCCTTGCAATTGCGCACCCTGGCGCTGCTGCAGGAAATGGCCCGCAACCCGGAACTGGCCAGCATCGACCCCCAATCGGGCGAAGCCCTGCTGACGCAGATTCCCCATCCCCATGGCGACCATTTCCATATCGGCGCCAAGGTGGTCGCCGCCCGCGACGCTTCCGGCTTCGCCAATCCGTCGGTTTGGGCCGCCCTCGAGCGCAAAGGCCTGGCCAGGGGCCAGTTCCCCTATGCCCTGACGCTGACGGTGGCGGGGCTTGCCTACGACACCTCGGCCGCCGGACGCCTGCTGCACGGCGCAGATCACTGACCGCCATGGCGGATGGCCGCTTTTCCATTCTGGTCTATGTCGGACTGGATCTGGTGGGCGACGGCGTGATGAAGCTGCCCTTCCTGCGGGCCCTGCGCGCCGCCTGGCCCGAGGCCCATATCACTTGGCTGGCCGGCCAGGGCAAGACCGTTTTCGCCGGGGTCCTGGCGCCGCTGACCGATCACTATCTCGACGACGTGATCGAAGATGCGAAGATCGGCCTTGCCTGGCCGGAACTGCTGACCAGGCCGTTGCGCGGACGCCGTTTCGACCTGATCCTCGACACCCAGCGCCGACTGCTGACCACCTTGATTCTGCGCCGCATCCGCCACCGGACCTTCATCTCCGGCGCCGGCGGCTGGCTGCTGTCGGATCGCCGCCCGCCCGGCGGACGGGGCAAGCCTCCATCGATGATCGGCCAGATGCTGGCCTTGGTGGAAGCCGCCAGTTCTCGCCCGGCAGACCCCCACTCCGCCCTGAGGCTCGACCCGGCCAATGATGCCGAGGCGGAACGGCGCCTGCCGGCAGGCCCAGTCTATATCGGCTTCGCCCCCGGCGCCGGCGGCCGCCACAAATGCTGGCCGCTGGACAATTTCATCGCCCTGGCCATGCGGCAGGGCAAGGCCGGACGGGTACCGGTGATGTTTCTCGGACCGCAGGAACAGTCCTGGGAAAGCGAAATTCGCGACGCTCTGCCGGATGCCGTCTTTCCGCTCGATGCCCGGACAGCGCCGCCGCTGACCATCGCCCTGGCGCGACGCCTGACCTGCGCCGTCGCCAATGACAGCGGTGCCGGCCACATGCTGGCAGCCGGCGAAATCCCGCTGATCTCGCTGTTCGGCCCTACGTCACCGGAAAAATTCGCTCCGGTGACGCGGACCCTGACCGTGATCCGCGCCCAGACCTTCGGCGGCGAGATGATGAGCCTTATCCCCCTGTCGGCTGTCGCCGATTGCCTTGACGGAATACTCACACATCCGGGTTAGATCTTCACAAGACGAAGGTTGAAGCCGGGGCCCCGCCACCCAAAATGGATTGGCAACAGCTTCCACAGAGGTATGTCCGCCCTTGACCTCGGCCCCCGTTATCGTCTGGTTTCGCCGCGACCTCAGAGTCGCCGACAATCCGGCATTGTTCGAGGCCTCGATGCGGGGCCAGCCGGTGCTGGCCGTCTATATTCTCGAAACCGATCTGCCGCGCCCAGCGGGCGGCGCCGGGCGGTGGTGGCTGCATCACAGCCTGCTGGCGCTCAGCCGTGAACTGTCCTGCCTCGGCATTGCCTTGCATCTTCGCCGCGGCAGCGCCTTGCCCATTCTCACCCGGTTGGTCAAGGACAGCGGCGCCACCGAGGTGTTGTGGAACCGCCGCTACCATCCGGGCGAGGCGGCCATCGATCACGCCATTGCCGGCGCCCTGGTGCGCCAGGGCGCCCGGGTCGGCCATTTCAACGCCTCGCTGCTGTTCGAACCGGAAACCGTGGCCACCCGCGGCGGCCGACCGTTCCAGGTGTTCGCACCGTTCTGGCGCTGCTGCCTGGGGCTGCGGGACCCCGCCCGTCCGCTGCCCCGACCGCGAAAGCTGCAGGACGCGGCGCTACCGGCCGGCGACTGCCTGACCGACTGGCATCTGCTGCCGGCCGCGCCGGACTGGGCCTCCGGCATCACCGCCGCCTGGACTCCCGGGGAGGACGCCGCCGGCGCCCGGCTGGCGGATTTCATCGAAGAGCGGCTGACCAGCTATGCCCTGTGGCGCGACCGTCCGGGTCAGGACGGCACATCGCGGCTGTCGGCCCATCTCGCCTTCGGCGAAATCTCACCGCGGCAGGTCTGGCATGCCTGCCGCATGGCCGGCGCCCATCCGGCCGAAAGTTTTCTCCGCGAGTTGGGGTGGCGGGAATTCTGCCATCACACGCTGTACCATTTCCCCGATGTCGTGGTGCAACCGCTGCGCCCGGAATTCCGCCAATTCCCATGGAATGCCGTCGAGACGCAATGGCATGCCTTTACCGCCGGCTGCACCGGCTACCCGATCGTCGATGCCGGGATGCGATCGCTGTGGGAGACCGGCTGGCTGCACAATCGCCTGCGCATGGTGGTCGGCTCCTTTCTGGTCAAAGACCTGTTGATCCCCTGGCAACGCGGCGAGAGCTGGTTCTGGGACACCCTGGTGGATGCCGACACCGCCAGCAACGCCTGCGGTTGGCAATGGGTCGCCGGCTGCGGCATGGAATCGGCGCCCTATTTTCGCATCTTCAACCCGGTCACCCAGGGCGAGAAATTCGACCCCACCGGCCGCTATGTCCGCCGCTGGCTGCCGGAACTGACCAACCTGCCGGACCTTTACATCCACCGGCCATGGACGGCGCCCGCCGATGTCCTGGCCAAGGCGGGACTCAGGCTGGGCCGCGACTATCCGGCGCCGATCGTCGAGCATGCCGCCGCGCGGCTCCGCGCCCTGCAGGCCTACGGACAGGTCAAAGGCGCCGCCTGAACAGCCCGCATGCGCCGCTTGCGAAAGAAGCGGAAGACGGGCCCCAGCAGGCGCATGCGTTCATATAGATGTTGACCGGCATCCCAGTAATCGGCCTGTTCGCGCACCCGGCCGGCCTGGTCGAAGCGCAAAGCGGTCACCGCTTCGACGATCCACGGATGACCGCGGCCGAACAGCCGCGGCCGACAGGTAAACTGCCACCTGAGAAAGCACAGGTCGTCGGTGCAGGCCGAATGGGTCACCGTGAAACGCGGGCTGTCGACCATATCGAACAGCCTGAGATAGACATTCTGGACCTTATCGAGACCTCTGACGTCGTGGATCGGGTCGCGGAACCGAATGTCGGCCGACATCAGTTTGCCCAGCATGGCGACCGACGACCGGCTCACTGTTTCCAGGAAACAGCGGAATTCCTGGCATTTATGCTGGCAGACCATGAGCGTACGCCCCTTATGGGTTTTAGACCAAAGGCGTATTCTGGCCGAAGTCGTTGCCCGAAAGCTCCGCGATTCGGGGGTGCCTATTCCAACCGACCAAGTGCGCGCGACAGCACCAGATACAGTTTCCCCACCTCGGCACTGGTGAAGGTGCCGGTCAGTACATCGGCGCGGTCGGCGGCTCTGGCCTGGGCGAGCAGGGTTTCGAACTCGGCCAGATAGCGGTTCACATAGTCGCGGAACTGGCCGTCGTCCTCGTAGCGGGTGCGGATCGCGGCGATCTGGTTCTTATCGAGATTCTTGAGAATTTTGCGCAAAAAGACCGACTGATCACCGGAATGGAATTCCCGCCAGGTCTTGTCATCGACCCCGGAGCTGAAGATGCGGCTGATATCAACCGACAAGGATTGCAGTTTCTCCACCAGGTAAGCGGCGCTCTGAAGAAAGTTCTCGACACTGACGCTGGCCCGCAACTGCTCCAGCTCGTTCGAACGCTGCTCGGCCTGCCGGGACGACTTGATCAGATCGTCGGACTGCCGGGAGAACGTCTGGACCAGACTGCCCACATGCTGGGACAGACGCTCGCCGGTAAGACCGAGATCGTTGGATTTCTGGCGCAGCATTTCGAACACGCTTTCCAGCTGCGCCGAGGTGTGTTCGGTGGCCTCGGCCAGTTCCTGGGACTGCCGCCGCAGGCTTTCGCCCGCTCCGCGAACCTGCGCGCTGATGCGGTCCGACGACGCCGCCAGATCGCGGATGCCGAGTTTCAGCTGATCGGCGGTGGTGGTCACCTGCGCGGTGGTCTTGCCCGCCGTCTCCTCGAAGTCGCGGGTCACCTGCCTGAGCGCGTCGCCGGACGAACGGGCCTGCAACTGCGCCTGTTGCACCATATCGCCCAGTTCCACCGCGTTCTGACGCAGCTGCTGACCGAAAACCTTCAGCAGATCCGCCGAATCCTCGGCAATGCGGGCCAACTCCGCGGCCTGCCCGCCCAAAGCCTGGTTGACCGAGTCGATATCGGCATGGGCGCGGTCGGCGGTGGCCGAGATGACGTCGGTCTGCCGGCGCAGATCGTCGCTGGAGCTGCGCAGACGGCCGCTGGCCTGCTCGGTGGCATGGGCCAGCTGCGAGCTGCTGTCGCCGAAGGCATCCGATACCTGTTGGATGT
>DUZF01000313.1 GCA_013349665.1 Rhodospirillaceae bacterium
TGGCCGGACGATGCCGTGCGAGCCTACCGTTCCAAGGGCTATTGGGAAGACCGCACGATCCCGCGGCTCATTGAGGAGCTTGCGCAAGCACGCCCCGATCAGGTCGCCGTGATCGATGGCCCGACGAGATTGACTTTCGGCCGGTGGTGGGATGACAGCACCCGACTGGCGGCCCATTTCCACCGGCTCGGATTGACCAGGGGCGATCGCGTTGTTTTTCAGCTTCCCAACGGCACCGCCTTCTTTTCCGTATTTCTCGCCCTGACCCGGATCGGCGCGATCCCGGTGATGGCGCTGCCGCCTCACCGGGAAGAGGAACTCACCCATTTCGCCTCGTTTTCCGGCGCCAAGGCTCTGTTCATACCCGACAGAGTGCGCGATTTCGATTTTCGGCCGATGGCCGAGACCGTTAAGACCGCTGTTCCGTCGCTGACGCTGATCATGGTGCTGGGCGAAGCCCTCGCGGGACAGACGTCATTGCCTTCTCTTTTAAGCTCGCCGCCCCGGCAGGTTGACCTGGAGGCGATCCAAGCCATCGACCTCGATCCCGAGGATGTTGTCCTCATGCTGCTGTCCGGCGGCACCACGGCGCTGCCAAAGCTGATCCCAAGAACTCATAACGACTACATCTACAACTTCAAGCAAAGCGCAAAAATTGCCGGCTTTGGACCGGATACCGTACTGCTGGCGGTGTTGCCGGTGGCCCACAACTACACTCTCGGCTCGCCCGGGGTCTTTGGCGCGCTGGCCTGGGGCGGGCGGGTGGTGATCGCCCCCAAGGTCGACTGCGAGACGGTTTTTTCCCTGGTCGAGCGCGAGGGAGTGACCGCCATTCCGGCCGCCGTTCCCCTGGCCGTCAACTGGCTGAACGATCCGAAACTGGACCAGTTCGACACGACCTCGCTAAAGGTCGTCCAGAACGGTGGCGCAAGATTGTCCCCGGAACTGCGGGATCGCCTGCGCAAGCGGCTGGGCTGCCAGTTCCAGGAGGTTTACGGAACCGCCGAGGGACTGCTCAACATGACCCGGCTGGATGATCCGGATGACAAGATCCTGGAAAGTTCCGGCGCCCCCATCTGCGACGATGACGAGATCAAGGTGATCGACGCCTTCGGCGACCAGGTGGCCGACGGCGAGGCCGGCGAACTGGTGGTTCGCGGCCCCTACACCATTTGCGGCTATTACAATGCCCCGACCATCAATGCCAGGGCCTTCACCCCCGATGGCTTCTACCGCATGGGGGATATTGTCAAAAAGTATGGCCGTTACATCGTCACCGAGGGGCGCAAGAACGATCTGATCAATCGGGGCGGGGAAAAGATCAGCACGGACGAACTGGAGAACTACATCCTCAAGCATCCCGCGGTACACGGCGTCGCCGTCGTCGCCATGCCGGACGAGGTCTTCGGCGAGAAGGCCTGTGCCTTCGTTACCCTGAGGGAAAGGCAGCAGCTGACGTTCTCGGAACTGAAGGAGTTCCTTCTGGGACTTCGCATTGCCAAGTTCAAATTACCGGAGCGCCTTGAAATTCTTGATGAATTTCCGCTTTCCCCGGCGGGAAAGATCCTGCGCCGCAACTTGCGCGACATGGTCATCGCCAATTTGGCGGCCGAAAAAAACCAGCCTTAGAGCCAGATTCAGCTATTAGGTAGCAATCGCGGAGCGATCCGACCTAATAGCATCTGGCTCTAGGCCAGTGCTTCGCGGAAGCCCAGCAACCGCTGGCGATCCTCGCACCACAGCGCCAGTCTGCTGCAGGCCAGGCTTTGACGAAATTCGATGATGGTGACGGCGCGCAAAGCCACCACCTCGGAGAAACAGGCGCGCAGACGATAATTGGGAATGCGCGACGCCAGATGGTGAATGTGGTGATAGCCGATGGAACCGGTCACCCATTCCAGGATCCGCGGCAGACGGTAATAGGAACAGCCCTGTAGCGCGGCGGTGACAAAAGACCATTCGCCGCGCCCCGCCCAATAGGTCTTCTCGAATTGGTGTTGGACGAAGAACATCCACACGCCGACGGTGGCGGCCACCGCGACCACCGGCAACCACAAGGCGGAAAAACGCCAGAAGCCCAGCAGCAGTCCGCCGACCGCCAGCATGGCGGCGAGGGCCAGATTGGTTCCCAGGATACTGACGATGGACCGCCGATCATCCTTCCTCAGCCCCACCGGCAGGCGATGGCGCAGCAGGAACTGATACAGCGGGCCAAGCCCGAACAGCACCAGGGGATGGCGGTACAGGCGATAGCGGAACCGGTGCCAACCGCCGAGCGCCCGGTATTCGCGCACGGTCAGGGTATCGATGTCGCCGTAACCGCGTCGCGACAGGTCGCCGGAGGCGGAGTGATGCCAGTCATGGTCGCGCTTCCACCACAGATAGGGCGTCATGGTCAGCACCCCCAGGCAACGCCCCACCAGATCGCAGGCCCAGCGTTGACGGAAATAGGACTGATGACCGCAATCATGCTGAATGATGAACAGACGGACCAGAAACAGGCCGGTGATCGGCGCCAGGCAAATCGCCGCCCAATACCCAACATTAGCCTCAAGCAGAAGCATACCGGCAAAGCCGCCGAACATCAGGGCGAGGGTGAGGGTCAGTTGTGTCAGGCTGGCAAGTGTTGCGGGAGTACTGTAGGGGCGCAGCAACCGGTTCCAGTCTTCAATGCTGGCTGGCGTCGAGCCGCCGGCACTTTCCTCTGGCATGTAACCAACTCCGAATTTGAAATCTGCCGCTAGACTAACATGGAAAAAACGCCACCGTAACAACATTGAACCCCGGCCGACGTTTCGCGCAGCGGCGCGAAACACAATCGCGCCCATCCGCATCGCCGCCGTTACGACTTTGGCAAACTTCCTGTGCGACCATCTCCTTAATCCCGGAATTGTGAAACGGGTCATAGAACATCAATGGCGCAAGGTGACAGGTATGGGTGCGAGTATGGTTTTTCCGGGACGCGACGGTGCCAAGGAAAACATGACCTATCCGCTTGAAGATACCGGCTTCACACACTGGATCGGCGACATCGAGACCCAATTGCGACTGAGCCACGGGGTCAGCACCAAGGACCTCGGCATGAACCGCCTGTCGCTGGGAAGATTTTATTACGCCGGCATTACCACTTTCGCCTTTCTCGAACACGCCGCCCGCCTCATCACTCCCAGGCTGTGAGGCGCTCAGCGAGCCGCCACCAGGGCGCTCAATCCGGCTCCGCGCGGATCATTGGCGGCGACGCAGCGGTCCTCGGTGGGATCGCCGCTGGCGCAGGCCAGGGCATTGACGAGGCCGCCCTCCACCGGCCGGGAAGCCGCCACCGCGACGTCGATGGGAGTGCCGTCGACACCCCGCGACAGGGCCACCTGCAGCACCGCCGCCGCACCGCCGCCGGCGACGGCGAAGCGGAACTCGTTGGAATTCGGGTTGACCGACAGGATCGGTCCATGCTGCCGCCCGCCCCCCGCGGCCAGCAGAATGCCGGTGTCAGGAATTATTCTGCCGGTCCCGAAAGACGCGTTCAGACCAAGGGAACAGGCCACCGCCGACCCCAGGCCGTCCATCACCACCAGCCCGGTACCCGCAGGCCGTTCACCCGCCGGCGAAGCGGCGTAAAACTCGGTCAGGCGTTTGCCGCGGCCGGCGGCATCGCCGCCGCCCCAGGCCGCCGCTTCGATGGGACCGGCGGCCGAAGGCGGCGGCATGAAAAACACCACGTCATTGCCCTGAGAGGCTTTCAGCGGTTCCTGCCAGCGGGGCAGGAAGTTTTGTATCTGCTCGGCGGTGAAAGCGCCGCCGGCCCGGCCGGCGGCGGCGGCCAGATCCCTGGCGGCCGCCGCACCGTAAAGTTCGCCGATGCCGCGGGTGCGCAATCTCGACAGGACGGCACCGAGATCGGACTGCACCAGCAGGTCTCCCTCGCTTAACAGATGGCCGTCGGGCCTGGCGTAAATCCGCCGGGTTTCGCGATCCTCCAGCAACCGGGCCGGCGCCTGGGCCAACCGGCGCGCAAAGGCGCGGCTGACGCCGGTGCCGGTGCGGGCCAGGGCCTCGGCCGGCGCCAGCATGTTCTCCCAATGCAGGCGGCCATATTTTGCATGCAGGGCGAACATGCCGCGCGCCATCGCCGGCACCGGCGCGGCAAAATCAATGGCTTCCGTCTTCGCCTGGCCGTGATCATAGACCAGGCAGGCGCCGCCGCCGCCCAGTCCGGCCTCGGAAGGCAAGGTCACCGACAGCACGAAGGCCATGGCCACCGCCGCATCGGCCGGGCTTCCGCCGGCCGCCAGGATATCGCGGCCGATCTCGACGGCGCGCGGCTCGTCGGCGGCCACCATGCCTCTGAAGCCGGCGCCCTGGCCAAGCAGACCGATCGGCTCGACCCGTTGGCAGGCCGTCACCACAAGGCATAGCAGCACCGCCGGGACGATGCGTTGACGCCTCCGCCCGCCGCGGATACCCTGAACGCCGAACAGAGAATGGAACATGGTGTTGAAACGCATCTGTCGCCTTGCCGTCCTGTCGATGATCATCTTTATGCCCGGACGGGCATCCGCGCAAAGCATGGAATTCATCCGGGACGCGGAAATCGAAAATACCATCCGCGTCTATGCCGATCCACTCTTCGCCCAGGCGGGGGTGGAACCCTCGGCGGTGAAGATCCATCTGGTCAAGGATTCGCAGCTGAATGCCTTCGTCGCCGAAGGCCTTAATCTTTTCCTCAACACCGGATTGATCCAGCGCACCGACCATGCCGGACAACTGATCGGCGTCATCGCCCATGAAACCGGCCACATCGCCGGCGGCCATCTGGTCAAAGGCCGCGACGCCATGGAAAACGCCCAGACCACCGGCATCGCCGCGATGATCCTCGGCATGGCGGCGGCCATCGGCGGACGGCGCGGCGATCTCGGCTCGGCGGTGATGATGGGCGGCCAGGACATGGCCATGCGCAGTTACATGGCCTTCAGCCGCTCGGTCGAGGGCGCCGCCGATACCGCCGGCCTGTCGTTTCTCGACAACCTGCATCAGTCGTCCCGCGGGTTCCTTGAATTCATGCAGTTGCTGGGCGATCAGGAACTGATGGCCTCGGCCCGCCAGGACCCCTACGCCCGCACCCACCCGTTGACCCGCGACCGCATCGACGAGATCCGCCACCATGTCGAGGAATCGCCGTGGTCGGATGTGCCGGTGCCGCCGCAATATGTCGAGCCGCATCGGCGCATGCGGGCGAAACTGATCGCCTTCATGGAACCGCCGATGACCACCTTGTTCCGCTACAAGGAAGACGACAAGAGCATCGAGGCCCGCTACGCCCGCTCCATCGCCTATTATCGCCAGCCCGATCTTGGTCATGCCCTGCCGCTGATCGACGGCCTGATCGCCGAACGGCCGACAGACCCCTATTTCCACGAACTGAAGGGGCAGATGCTGTTTGAGAACGGACGGCCGAAAGAGGCCATTCCGGAATATAAATTGTCGGTCAAATACCTCCCCGACAACGCCCTCCTGCGCGAGGAACTGGGCCAGGTCCTGGTTGAATCGGAAGACGACACCAAACTTGCCGACGCCAAGGAGCAACTGACCGTCGCCACCCAGCGCGAACCCGAGGAGGCCGGGGCCTGGCGCCTGCTCGCCATCGCCTACGGCCGCAGCGGCGACGAAATCATGGCGGCCGCCTCCCTGGCCGAATATGCGCTGCTCGTCGGACGCTATGACGAGGCCATTTTCAATGCCAACAAGGCATTGAAAGGACTGAAGAAAGGCACGCCGACCGAAATACGGATGCAAGACATCCGCACCCAGGCCGAACAGGGCCGCGAAATGATGAAGAAGAACCGCGGCCGTTGAGGCTCCTGCTGCCCGTCATCGGCTGTCTGGCCACCGCCACGGTTTCAGCCGCCGAAACCGGGCTGTCGGTATTTTCCGACCAGGTCGCCTTCGCCATCGAGGCGCCGGGCCCCGAGCAACGGTCCCATGGGTTCTTCGGCGGTGGATCACTGTCGGGCCTTTACCCCAGCGAAACTCCCGGTCGCATCCTCCTGGTTACCCCGCCCGGCAATGCGCTGACCGGCCGGCGCCTGGATGTCCCCGTCGAACGCCTGCCGTTGCTGAGTTGGACCTGGCGGCGCCTGCCGCTGGACATGGGGCCACCGGAAGCCTTTACCACCGATGCGCCGATGCGCCTTGTTATCGGCTTCGAAGGTGGCGACGCGGCCAGACCCTTGCGGGACCAGGACAACAGCCTGCCGCCCTGCCAGAGGGCCCTGGTCATCATCTGGTCAAACGATGCCTGGGAAAGCGGCGCCAGCGACCGCAAGGGCCCGGTCGCCCGTTTCATCGCTCATGGCGGCGTCGATGACCGGCAATGGTGGTCGGAAGAAGTCGATCTGGCCGGGCTGCATGGCCGCTTGTGGCCGTCAGTCCCGCTGGCCGAGGTGCGGATCGCCTGGGTCGCCGCGGCCGTTCGCGCCAGCGCCGGCCGCTCGCTGGGCGAGATCGCAGGCATCAC
>DUZF01000277.1 GCA_013349665.1 Rhodospirillaceae bacterium
GCGGAACGGGGTCAGGCGGAAGGACGGCTGATTGGGATTGAACACGACGCGCGGATGCGGCTCGAAGGTCATGACGCCGGCAGCGACGCCGGCCGCCCGGGCGATGTCCAGCGCGGTGCCGAGGATCCGCTGATGCGCCAGATGCACACCGTCGAAATTGCCGAGCGCGACCACTCCACCGCGAACGGCGGCCGGCAATTCGGTGTAATGGCGAAATATACGCATTGCCTCGACAGCATCCGACCGATGAAGCGGTAAGGGGTATTCGATATCGGTCGGCAGTGCAACCCCGCTCCGGCACCCGCCGCTTGGGCGGATGCCGGGGGTAGTACCTTAGCCGCGCGCCGGAACCATCAGCAGGGCGTCGCCGTCGATGACCAGGGTGTCGCCGACCCAACAGGTGGTGCGCAGGGCCACCCGCTTCTTCTCCGGGAACAGCTCGGTGATCTCGACCTTGGCGACCACCGTCTCGCCGATCTTGACCGGAGCCTTGAACTTCAGGTTCTGCGTCATGTAAACGCATCCCGGCCCGGGCAGCCGGGTACCCAGCACGGTGGAGATCATGCCGGCCGACAGCATGCCATGGGCGATGCGGGTCTTGAACACGGTCGAGGCGGCAAACTGCTCGTCGAGATGGATGGGGTTGGTGTCGCCGGTGACGCCCGCGAACAGGACGATGTCGGCATCGGTGACGGTCTTGGAGTAAACCGCCGTCCGCCCGACCTTCAGATCCTCGAAGTAATTCAGGACTAAATCTTCCATGGCTGCCTGGGCCCTTTGCTGTCAGATGTCGCACCGCCTGCGGCGAACCATGCTGCAGCGCGGAAAGAGCGGAGTATAAGCGATGGTCGCGAGCGCCGACAAGGCGCCATCCTGATCAACGAAATGGCGCGGCATTTAGCGGGCTGGACCAAATAACGCATTGAATATATAAGGATGATACTTTCTACGCGGGTAATGAACGAGGACTATCATGGCGAAATCCCCTCCGGCACCGCAGCAAACCATTGTCAAAAAGCCCGCCAAGGCGGCTCCGGCAAAGCCTGCCGCGCCGGCCGTTCCCGCCGCCAAGCCTGCCGCTCCCCTGGCGGCGGCTCCGGTGCCGGCGGTCAAGGCCAAACCCGTCCAGGCCAAAATCGCCAAGCCGAGGGTCGTCAAGGCCAAGCCGGCCAAGGCTGCTCCGGCGCCCAAGGCTGCTCCGGCGCCCAAGGCTGCTCCGGCGCCCAAGGCTGCTCCGGTGCCCAAGGCTGCTCCGGCGCCCAAGCCGGCTCCTGCCGCGAAACCGTCCAAGGCGGCAACCGACGGCGGCGATTTCTCGGTTTTCGCCGAACAGGCTCTGGCGCAGTTCGCCGAAACCATGCGGCTGCAGTCGGAAGCCTGGGCGTCGATGGCCGAGGTCTGGCTGGAAATGCTCGGCAATCGTCGCCGATAGTTCCTTGCTCCGTCTCCTGTCCTGTCTTGCCTGCCTGGCGCTGGCGGCCTGTGCCGCCGCGCCCGAGTGGGTCAATCCCGAACTGCCGGCGGTGCGCCAGGGCAGCGACCTGACCGCCTGCCGGCGTTTGGCCGATCGGGAGATCGCGCCCGGCGCCGCCACCGAACCGGGGGCCGAACGCAGCAGCGATCCGATGAAGATGTTCGACCGCATAGACACCGGCCGGCGTTTCGATTCGCTCGTCGCCGACTGCATGACCGATCGCGGCTACCATCGGGCGCCTTAGGTTTTTATTAAGCCGGTTTTCCTATTCTGATAGGATTCTTTGCCGGAGAGCGCCATGAAGCAACCGGACGATCCGAACGCCGTCCAGCTTGCCGCACAGACCGCCAGCACCCGCGTGGCCTCCCACATCAAGGCGGCCAGCAGGAACACCGGTGTCAGCTTCAGCTATCTGATGGCCCAGGCCAACAAGGAGAGCTCTTTCGAAACCGGGGCCGGGTCGCCGGTGTCCTCGGCCGCCGGCCTGTTCCAGTTCACCAAGGGAACCTGGCTGCAGCTGATCAAGACCCATGGTGCCGCCCACGGCCTCGAAGACCTGGCGTCGCATATCCGGCGCACCGGCCAGGGGGACTATGTGGTCGACGACGCCAAGCTGCGTCATCGGATCCTCGATCTGCGCCGCGACCCCCAGGTCGCCTCGATGATGGCCGGCGAATACGCCAAGGACAACAAGACCTGGCTGGAAAAAACGCTTGGCCGCAAGGTCGGTTCGGCCGAGTTGTACATGGCGCATTTCCTGGGGCCGGGCGGAGCCGCCAAGGTGTTGAAGGCGAAGGTGGCGGACGACAGCCAGGCGGCTGCCGACCTGCTGCCGCAGGCCGCCAGGATGAATCCGACGGTGTTCTACGAAGCCGACCACACGCCAAGCAGCGTCGCCGCCGTTTATGAGCGCATCCGTCATGCCATCGAGCGGCCGATGCGGCAATACGCCCGCCTTGACGAGGCGGCCGCCGGCGGTCAGGCCGGACATCACCAGACCCGCGCCGGGGCCCGAGCGGCCGACGCCGCCTGGCCGTTCGAGACCGGTGGCTGGCCGCCGGCCTATCTGCCGCCGGTGCCGGTGACGGCGGCGGCGGCGGCTCAGGCCTCCGTCGCCTATACCGCCAGCGCCCGGTCGGCGGATCAGATCTCGGCGCCGATGCCGCCGGCCCCAGGTGTCACGCAATCCGCCCCGACTCCGCTGCAGCATCTGCTGAAGACCCTGTTCGGATAATTTGGTGAACATTGACAGCGCGGCCGGCCATAATCGATATTACCGCCCGATAATGCGGAGAGCGTCATGATCATCTATAGCGTGCAGTGCAGTCGCGGCCATGTTTTCGACGAATGGTTCGGCAACTCCGCCGATTTCGACGTCAAAGCCGCCAATGGCGACATCAGCTGTCCGGAATGCGGCGACCACCAGGTCGGCAAGGCGATTATGGCGCCCAGTATCGGCAAGTCGGCCTCGGCGCCATCGATGCCGCCTTGCGCGGCGGGGGGCTGCGCCGGGGGCTCCTGTGCTTTCGCCAATGACTTCTAATTGGCAGAAAAAGCCGCTAATATCCTGATCCATATCGAAAGTTGTTGACCGGGAGGCCCTGAGAGGCGATTTATTATTTCTTCGGGGCTTGGATATTGGCAATGGCCGTACAGCATCTTCCTCCGCCTATCGAAATCGCCACTGAGACTAAGCGCGGCGTGATCGACGGCCTCAAAAAGGTCATCGAGGTTCTGCAGTCCAACGGCGTGATCGGGACAGACGTCTCTTATCAGAGCGTCATCCATGATCCGGAGGTACTTTTCAGTTTCATTCAGGCCTATCGCGCCAACAGCGCCATGGCCGACAGCATTGTCGTCGCCAAGGAGGGCGGGCCGGTCGTCGATGACGACACGCCGCTGGTCTGCGGCGTCAGCCTGGCACAGGTACAGCAACTGCTGGTCAAAACCTGCGCGCGATATTTCTTCGAGCAGGAAACCAAAGGCGAGGTTGGGACAGTCACCAAAACCGTGACCAAAACCCGTTTTTTCATTTTTAAGAAGACAGAACAGGTCGAAAGTAAAGTTGGCGGCAGTTTCAATGAAGCCAAGGTGCGTGAGTTGGCACGTTTCATGGCCTTTGACTGGCAGTTGCCGCTGTTGCCGGCCTATGCGCAATTGAGCGCGGCGCTGCTGATGGAACTGGGCGAAGATATCATCAACTTGCAGACCGCCGAGGCGATCGAGGATTTCTGTCAGTTCGACCAGGCGACGGTGCGCAAGGTAAAGGGTCTGGTGGGGGCTGATTTCGGCCAGGTGCTGTCGGTCGCCCCGGCGGCCATCGGCGGTATCTCCACCTGGTCGAAAGACCTGTACGAGCATTACCGCAAGGTGCTTGGTGAAAAGGCCTGGGAGTTCTTTGCCCGCGACAAGAGCTTCTTTATGGTCTGCGCGGCGCTCGACAAGCCGCTGATCAAGATTTACGGCGATGTGCTCTGCTACATTCATTCCTCCAATCTTGAGGAATTGCAGCGTCTCAATATCGACAAGGCCGATGTGCTGATCGGCGCCATGCGCCTGGCCTTTGCCGACCGATTACCGCAAATTCTCAGCCGCCCGGCCTTCTCGCGCGACATTCTGCGCAAGCTGGTGGAAAGTCTGCTGCATCTGACCCAGGAAAAGGCCCAACTGGCGGTGTCCGCCCAGTTGACCTGCAAGGCCATCGCGCCGCAGGTGCTGGAATGGCTGGCCAAACAGCCGCCGCTCGAGGCGTGAGCAGAAGCCGCGACATTTTTTCCCACCGTAAATTCTGGGCGCATCGGTTCGGACCGGCGCCCTTTCTGCCGATGTCGCGCCAGGAGATGGACGATCTCGGCTGGGACAGCTGCGATATCGTCCTGGTCACCGGCGACGCCTATGTCGACCACCCCAGTTTCGGCATGGCCATCATCGGCCGCCTGCTGGAGGCCCAGGGGTTTCGCGTCGGCATCATCGCCCAGCCGCCCTGGGACGGGCCCCAGGCCTTCGCCGCCCTGGGCCGGCCGAACCTGTTCTTCGGGGTGACCGCCGGCAATATGGATTCGATGGTCAACCGCTATACCGCCGACCGCCGGATCCGCAGCAACGACAGCTACACCCCCGATGACCTGCCCGGCAAACGGCCCGACCGCTCGGTGATCGTCTATACCCAGCGCTGTCGCGAGGCCTGGCCCGAGGTTCCGGTGATCATCGGCGGCATCGAGGCCTCGCTGCGCCGCATCGCCCATTACGATTACTGGTCGGACAAGGTGCGCCGTTCGGTCCTGCTGGACAGCAGGGCCGATCTGCTGGTCTTCGGCAATGCCGAACGGGCCATTGTCGACATCGCCCACCGCATGGCCAAAGGCGATGCGGTGACGGCCATCCGCGACCTGCGCGGTACCGCTTTCGTTGCCGAGGCGGCGCCCGAAGGGGCGGTCCGTCTGCCGTCCTTCGAGGAGGTGCGGGATGAGCCGGCGCGCTATGCCGACGCCTCCCGCCTGCTGCATCAGGAAAGCAACCCCGGCAACGCCCGTCCGCTGGTGCAGGAACACGGCGGCCGCCAGCTATGCCTGATGCCGCCGCCGATACCGCTGGCCACCGCGGAACTCGACCGGGTCTACGAACTGCCCTATGCCCGTGCCCCGCACCCCGTCTATGGCGGTGCCCGCATCACCGCCTGGGAGATGATCCGCCATTCGGTCAACATCATGCGCGGCTGTTTCGGCGGCTGTTCCTTCTGTTCGATCACCGAGCATGAGGGGCGGATCGTCCAAAGCCGTTCGGAAGACTCGGTGCTGCGCGAGATCGAGGCCATCCGCGACCGCACGGCGGGTTTTACCGGGGTGGTTTCCGATCTCGGCGGACCGACCGCCAATATGTATCGGCTGGCCTGCAAGGATCGCCGCACGGAAAGCCTGTGCCGGCGCCTGTCCTGTGTCTTTCCCGGCATCTGCAAGAATCTCGGTACCGACCATGCGCCGCTGATCGAGCTGTATCGCAAGGCCCGCGCCCTGCCGGGGATCAAGAAGGTGGTGATCGGCTCGGGGGTCCGCTACGACCTGGCGGTCAGGAGTCCCGACTATGTCAAGGAACTGGTCACCCATCATGTCGGCGGTTATCTGAAGATTGCCCCCGAACATACCGAGCCGGGGCCGCTGGCGCTGATGATGAAGCCGGGGATCGGCGCCTATGACGAGTTCCGGGCGATGTTCGACAGATATGCCAAGGCGGCCGGCAAGGAACTCTATCTGATTCCCTATTTCATCGCCGCCCATCCCGGCACCACCGACCAGGACATGCTGGCCCTGGCGCTGTGGCTGAAGCGCAACGGTTTTCGGCTGGACAAGGTGCAGACCTTCCTGCCGTCGCCGATGTCCCTGTCGGCCGCCATGTATCACAGCGGGCGCAATCCGCTGAGCCCGGGCCGCGAGGCGGTGTCGACACCCAAGGGGCTGAAACAGCGGCGCCTGCACAAGGCCTTCCTGCGCTATCACGATCCGGAGAACTGGCCGGTTCTGCGCGAGGCGCTGCAGCGCCTGGGGCGGGCCGACCTGATCGGCCCCGGCCGGCACCAGCTGGTGCCGTCGGGTGCGAGAGGGTTCAGTGGCGCCGGCCTCCGTGCCGGCGAAAAAAAACGCCGGCACGGAGGCCGGCGCCACTGAAGAACCCGCTCAGGCTGCGTGTTTGGCGACGATGTCGACGATGTCGCCCATGATGGTCGCCAGGTCGTAGTCCTTCGGCGTGTAGATGCGGGCGCAGCCGGCATCCAGCAGCAGTTTTTCATCCTCCGGCGGAATGATGCCGCCGGCCACCACCGGAATGTCCTGCAACCCGGCGCGGCGCATGCGGTCGAGGACTTCGGTGACCAGCGGCACATGGCTGCCCGACAGGATCGACAGGCCGACCACATGCACGCCCTCTTCCAGTGCCGCGTTGACGATCTGCGCCGGGGTCAGGCGGATGCCCTCGTAGACCACTTCCATGCCGGCGTCGCGGGCCCGCACCGCGATCTGTTCAGCGCCG
>DUZF01000234.1 GCA_013349665.1 Rhodospirillaceae bacterium
AAAACGGCCGCGTTGGGCCTTGCCGACTTCCCCGAACGCGGGCGACTCCGCAATGACGGGGCGCGAGAGATTGCCATCATTCCGCCCTATGTGATCGTGTACGACGCGACGCCGCACCGCGTTACGATCTTGCGGGTTTGGCATGGGGCACAGAACCGCGAGGGGTGACGGAACGGACGGCGGCGCCGAAAAAATCTATTACTTTGCCGCCGACTTGATGCCGGTGAGGATGCCGGCGACGGTGCCGCCGATCACCGTCATCGAGGTGAAGGGATGCTCCTCGCCCCAGGTTTTTCCGTGCGAGGCGACGGTTTCGGCGGAGCCGGCGCGGCCATAAAAGGCCCAGAGCCGGCGCGCCATGTCGATGGCGGCCTGGTCATAGGTGAAATTGCCGGCCTGGGTGCCCACCTCCTCCTCGGCGATGTTCTGGAAGCCGAGCGCCACCGCGCGGTCGGGCAAACCCTGGGAAAACTCCAGCTTGGCGGCAAAAAACGCCGCATAGGGGGCGCAGCTGTCGCAGGCCGCCGCCAGTTCGTTCCACGCCGCCGTCTCCGCCGGCCACAGATCGATGGCCCGTTCGGCGGCCTGTCTGGCCTCGGCCAGACGGCCGGCCTGGCGGTGGCCGCGAGCCTCGTCGACCAGGGCGGTCGCCTTGGCAAGGTCGAAGCCGCCCGGCGGCGGCGGCGGTGCCGGCACCGCCTGCGGCGAGACATGGCCGCGATGGGAAACGGTTTTCGGCGCCGGCGTGTCGGCGCAGGCGGCGGTCAGCAAAGCGAGGGCGGCAACCAGGGCAAGTTTCATCGAAGGATGCTAGCATGGGCGGCCGACAGGAGGTAGACCCCCGATGAAACCAGCCGATGCCGATCTGTTCTATGCCCGCCTGGCGGCGGCCAATCCCGAGCCGAAAAGCGATCTTGAATATCTCAACGCCTTCACCTTGCTGGTGGCGGTGGTGCTGTCGGCCCAGGCCACCGACATCGGTGTCAACAAGGCCACCCGCGGCCTCTTCGCCGTCGCCGACAACCCGGCGGCGATGCTGGCTCTGGGCGAGGAGGGGGTGAAGCGCCACATCCGCACCATCGGCCTGTTCAATACCAAGGCGAAGAATGTCATCGCCCTGTCGGCCCTGCTGATCGAGCGCTTTGGCGGTGTCGTGCCGGCCGATCGCGAGGCCCTGCAGAGTCTGCCGGGGGTCGGTCGCAAGACCGCCAATGTGGTGCTGAATGTGGCCTTCGGCCAGCCCACCATCGCTGTCGACACCCATATTTTCCGGGTCGCCAACCGCACCGGCCTGGCGCCCGGCAAGACCCCGGACGCGGTCGAGCAGGGCTTGCTCGAGGTGACCGGCGAGACATGGCGGCGCCATGCCCATCACTGGCTGATCCTGCATGGCCGCTACCGCTGCAAGGCGCGTCGACCGGACTGCGCCAATTGCCCGGTGGCCGATCTCTGCGCCTTTACCCTTTGTGCCCCTCCAGCAGGCGGGGAAGGCAGGACGGCTGGCCGCGCAGCTCGGCGTGGGAAACCCGCTTGACCGCGTTGTCGTCGTAAAGAAACAGGTCGAGGACGCAGCCCTGGCCGTAATACTGCCAGATCTCGGCTGGTTTCTCGCGGCGGCGGAAACTGGGCTCGCCGAGAAAACCCGTCACTTCCTGCGAGGACAGGCCGCGGAAGCGGTCCGGATCGGCGCCGAGATCGGCCACCGTCGGCGGTGCCGCCGGCCGGGCTTGCGCCGCCGGGTCGGCCGTCGCCGTGGTTTTATACGGGCGGTAGGCGGTCGACGAGGACTGCGGCTGGCCGACGCAGGCGGCCAGCAGGCCGGCCAGGGCCAAGACCGCGAGGCGCTTCATGCCCGGCTCCGCGCCGTCAGCGCCTGGACTTCATGGACCATGGCGGCGGCGGCGATCAGCGGCGCCAGCAGATTGACCAGAGGTACGCTCGACAGCAGGGCGATGACCAGCCCGCCGGCCATCAGGCGCCCGCCATGGGCCCGCCGCAGCGCCGCCGCCTCGCCGGGCGTCAGGCGGCGCCAGGCGGCGGTTTCAAAATAGTCGCGTGACAGCAGATAGGCATTGACCAGCAGATAGACGGCGGGACCGATGCCGACGAACAGCAGCAGCAGGTAAAAGGGCAGGGCCACCAGATTGACGGCCACCGTCGCCAGGGAGAAGCGCAGGGCGCCGATGACCTGGTCGCCGGTCGATTGCCGGCGGGGCGGCGCCAGGCCGGGGTAATAGCGGGCCTCCACCGCCTCGGCGACCTCGTCAAGCAGGAAGCTCAGCACCAGGGTGACGACGCCGGGAAACAGCAGCAGGGTCAGCACCAGGGCGGCGACCCCGCCCAGCAGGTCGGTCAGGCGGTCGATCCAGGTGATGCCGAACAGCGCCATCTGCTGCAGACCCCAGCCGACGGCGAGATAGAGCAGGACGTAGAACAGCACCGTGACGCCGACGCTTTTGACCAGCAGCCGGCGGAAACGGGGGTCGGGAAGTTGGCCGATGGCCCGCGCAAGCGATTGGATCATCGGCGCATATAACCACAGCTTGCGAGCCTTGCCGATGGGAAATCCCCCGATTTGAGTTGTTCCCAAGGCGGCCATGGCTTACCTTGCGCCGCGACGGACTTCCGGAGGATCGTAATGACGGACTGCGCGTTTGACGTTGCCGGGATCGGCAACGCCATCGTCGATGTGCTGGCGCATGCCGATGACGCCCGCTTGCAGGCGCTTGGGCTGGCCAAGGGGGTAATGACCCTGGTCGACGCCCAGCGGGCCGAGGAATTGTATGACCGCATGGGGCCGGCCATCGAATGCTCGGGCGGCTCGGCCGCCAACACCATTGCCGGGCTGGCGACGCTGGGCGCGCGGACCGCCTTCATCGGCAAGGTCCGGGACGACCAGCTGGGCGCCGTGTTCCGCCATGACCTGCGTGCCCAGGGGGTGGTCTTCGATACCCCGGCGGCGACCGACGGGCCGTCCACCGCGCGTTGCATGGTGTTCGTCACCCCCGACGCCCAGCGGACCATGCAGACCTATCTGGGCGCCTGTGTCGAGCTGGGTCCCGAGGACATCGATCCCGATGTCGTCGCCAATGCCCGCATCACCTATCTTGAGGGCTATCTGTGGGACCCGCCGGCCGCCAAGGCAGCCTTCCGCCGGGCCGCCGACATCGCCCATGCGGCCGGCCGCCAGGTGGCGCTGTCGCTGTCCGATCCTTTTTGCGTTGAACGCCATCGCGGGGAATTTCTTGAGTTGATGAATGACCATATCGATATCCTGTTTGCCAATGAGGCCGAGATCTGCGGTCTCTATCAATGCGATTTCGACGATGCCGTACGGCAACTGCGCGGTCATGTCGGGGTGGCGGCGGTGACCCGCGGCGCCCGCGGTTCGGTGGTTATGGACGAGACCCAGGTGGTGGTGCAGGCGGCCGAACAGATTGGCCGCCTGGTCGACACCACCGGCGCCGGCGACCTCTATGCCGCCGGCTTCCTGTTCGGCCATGCGCGGGGCCTGGGCCTGGCCAGCGCCGCCCGTTTGGGCGGCATCTGCGCCGGCGAGATCATCGGTCAGGTCGGCGCGCGGCCGGCGGAAGACCTTGCCCGGCTGGTTGCCGGCAAGGGTTGCGTGGTGGTCTGACATCATGGAACTTCGCAATATCGCCATCATCGCCCATGTCGACCACGGCAAGACCACGCTGGTGGACGCCATGCTGCGCCAATCGGGCACCTTTCGGGTCAACCAGCAGGTCGCCGAACGGGTCATGGATTCCAATGAACTGGAGCGCGAGCGGGGAATAACCATCCTTGCCAAATGCACCTCCGTTCAGTGGAAGGACACCCGCATCAACATCGTCGACACCCCCGGTCACGCCGATTTCGGCGGCGAGGTTGAACGCATCCTGTCGATGGTGGACGGCGTGGTGGTGCTGGTGGACGCGGCCGAAGGGCCGATGCCGCAGACCAAATTCGTCACCGGCAAGGCCCTGGCCCTGGGTTTGCGGCCGATCGTCATCATCAACAAGGTCGACCGCGGCGATGCCCGGCCGCATCAGGTGCATGACGAGGTGTTCGACCTGTTCGCCGTGCTCGACGCGGACGACCATCAGCTGGACTTCCCCACCCTGTTCGCGGTGGGGCGCGACGGCTGGGCCGACGAAAGCCTGGACGGTCCGCGCAAGGACCTGTCGGCGCTGTTCGACCTTATCGTGCGCCATGTGCCGCCGCCGGAACACGATCTGACGGCGGCCTTTTCGATGCTGGCGACGACGCTGGAGGCCGATCCCTATCTCGGGCGGGTGCTCACCGGCCGCATTCACGGCGGTTCGGTCAAGGTCAACCAGTCGGTCAAGGCGCTGTCCCGCGAAGGCGCCCTCATCGAGCAGTTCCGCGTCACCAAGATTCTCGCCTATCGCGGTATTGAACGTATGGCGCTGGACATCGCCGAGGCCGGCGACATCGTCGCCCTGGCGGGGATGACCAAGGCCACCGTCGCCGACACCATCTGCGCGCTGGACGTCACCGAGGCACTGCACGCCCAGCCCATCGATCCGCCGACCCTGGCCATGACCTTCTCCGTCAGCGACAGTCCGCTGGCCGGGCTGGAGGGCGACAAGGTCACCAGCCGGGTGATCGGTGCCCGGCTGATGCGTGAAATCGACAGCAATGTCGCCATCCATGTGAAGGAAACCGACAGCAAGGACGCCTTCGAGGTCGCCGGTCGCGGCGAGCTGCAGCTGGGCGTGTTGATCGAGACCATGCGCCGCGAGGGCTTCGAGCTGTCGATATCGCGGCCGCGCGTGCTGTTCCGCACCGATCCCGATACCGGCGAGCGGATGGAGCCGATCGAGGAGGTGCTGATCGACGTCGACGAGGAATATTCCGGTGTCGTCGTCGACAAGATGAGCCAGCGCAAGGCCGAGATGACCGGCATGCGGCCGTCCGGCGGCGGCAAGCTGCGCATCACCTTCCTGGCGCCGTCGCGCGGGCTGATCGGCTATCACGGCGAGTTCCTTACCGATACCCGCGGCACCGGTCTGATGAACCGCATGTTCCACGGCTTCGCCCCCTACAAGGGGCCGATCGAAGGCCGGCGCAACGGCGTGCTGATCTCCAACGGCGCCGGCGAAACCGTCGCTTATGCCTTGTGGTATCTCGAGGAGCGCGGGCCTTTGTTCCTCGCTTCCGGCGTCAAGGTCTATGAGGGCATGATCATCGGCGAGCACAGCCGCGGCAACGACCTCGAGGTCAACCCGCTGAAGGCCAAGCAGCTGACCAATATCCGCACCACCTCCAAGGACGAGGCGGTGCGTCTGACGCCGCCCCGGCGGATGAGCCTGGAACAGGCCATCGCCTATATCGAGGAGGACGAGTTGGTCGAGGTGACGCCGAAGAGCATCCGCCTGCGCAAGCGCCTGCTGGACTCCAACGAGCGCAAGAAGGCGTCGCGGCAAAAGTAATGAAGGGCCGGCGGCGATGAACCCGTTCGCGGCCTATCTCGACCGTCGGGTCCTGTCCGTCCTTCTGCTTGGCTTCTCCAGCGGCCTGCCGCTGCTGCTGACCTTTTCGACGCTGTCGGCCTGGCTGTCCAAGCAGGGGGTCAGCCGCGCCTCCATCGGCCTGTTCGCCCTGGTCGGCCTGCCTTATGCCCTGAAATTCCTGTGGTCGCCGCTGATCGACCGCTTGCCGCCGCCGCTGCCGCTGGGCCGGCGGCGCGGTTGGGGCGTCACCATCCAGCTGGCGCTGATCCTCGCCATTCTGGTCCTGGGCAGTCTTGACCCATCCCGGCAGCTGGCGACGGTGGCGGCGCTGGCGGTGGTGGTGGCGTTCCTGTCGGCCAGCCAGGACATCGTCATCGACGCCTATCGCGTCGAACTGTTGGACGAGCGGGCCCAGGGGCCGGGGGCCGGCGCCACCCAGGCGGGTTATCGGGTGGCCATGCTGACCGCCGGCGCCGGCGCCCTGTTCCTGGCCGACTGGGTGGGCTGGTTCGCCGCCTATGCGGTGATGGCGCTGCTGCTGTCGGTGGGGCTGCTGGTTTTTCTCCTCAGCCCCGAACCGTGCCCGCGCCTGTCGCCGGCGGCGGTGGAGCGCGAAAGCCTTGCCGCCGCCTGGCTGGCCCAACGGCCGCATCTGGGCGGACGGCGGGCGCAGGTGCTGGCCTGGCTGTATGGCGCAGTGGTCTGCCCCTTCGCCGATTTCATGGAACGGCGCCAATGGCCGGCGATCCTGCTGCTGGTGATCGGCTACAAGCTGGGCGAGGCGATGGCCGGGGTGATGGCGACTCCTCTATACGTCGGGCTCGGCTTTTCGCTGAGTGAAATCGCCGCCGTCAGCAAAGTCTTCGGTTTCCTCGCCACCGTCGCCGGCAGTTTGCTGGGCGGCGCCGTGGTGCTGCGGTTCGGCCCCCTGCCGGCGCTGCTGGCCTGCGGCGT
>DUZF01000298.1 GCA_013349665.1 Rhodospirillaceae bacterium
GGGCACGGCAGTACCTTTCATGTCGTGCTGCCGCTGCCGGCGGCGGAGGTGCCGGCGGTCAGCGAAGCTGAGGACGTCCCCTTCCTGGCGCCGCTGGACTTGCTGGTGGCCGAGGACAATCCGGTCAACGCCATGGTGTTGGAAGCCCTGCTGCGGCGCGCCGGCCACCGGGTCACGGTGGTGGCCAATGGACGCGACGCGGTGGCCGCGCTGGTCGGGCAATATTTCGACGTCGTGCTGATGGATATGCGCATGCCGGTCATGGACGGCCTGACCGCCACCAGGGCGATCCGGGCCTTGCCGGGAGCCCCCGGCCGCGTTCCCATCATCGGCGTGACCGCCAATGCCTTCGTCGAGGACCAGCGGCAATGCCTGAAGGCGGGCATGAACGGCTATGTCAGCAAACCGGTCACCCTGGCTAAACTGACGGCGGCGATCGCCGCCGCCGCCCCGAGACCGCTATCAGGTTGAAATACGCTCAGGCCCCCCTTTCCAGGTCTTCGCGCTTCATCTCCAGTTCCAGCCATCGCTCCTCGGCGGCGGCCAGGGCGGCGCGGCATTGCGACAATCGGGCGGTCAGCGCCTCGAAACGGCCGGCATCGCGCCCGTACAGCGTCGGATCGGCGAGATCCCGCTCCAGCCCGGCAAGTTCGCCATGCAAGGCGTCGAGGCGGCCCGGCAGGCCGTCGAGGTCGCGCTGCTCGAGATAGGACAGGCGGCTGGACGGGCGGGATTTGGCCGTCTTGGCCGGCGTCGGCGGCGCTTTTGCCGCGACCGGCGCCGCCGAGGGGGCGGGGCGCTGGCGCAGGGCGTCGCTATAGCCGCCGACATATTCGGCGACCTTGCCGTCGCCTTCGACCCAGATCACGCTGGTCGCCAGGCGATCGAGGAAATCGCGGTCATGGCTGACCACCAGCAGCGTCCCGTCATAGTCGGACAGCGCTTCCTGCAGCAGATCGAGACTGTCCATGTCGAGATCATTGGTCGGTTCGTCGAGGATCAGCAGATTGGCCGGGCCGGCCAGGATCTTGGCCAGGGCCAGGCGATGGCGCTCGCCGCCCGACAGCGATTTGACCGGCGCCTGCGCCTGCCGGTCCTCGAACAGGAAATCGCGCAGATAGCTCATGACATGGCGCTGCCGGCCGTGGACGGTGATCGAGTCGCCGGCGCCGTCGGTCAGCACATCCCAGACGGTGGCTTCGGGATCAAGCAGGGTGCGGCGCTGGTCCAGCAACGCCATCTGCAGGTTGGTGCCCAGCCTGACGCTGCCGGCGTCGGGTGCCAGGCCGCCGGTGAGCAAACCCAGCAGGGTGGTCTTGCCGGCGCCGTTGGGACCGACCAGGCCGACCCGGTCACCGCGCAGGATGCGCACGGAAAAGCCGTCGACGATGCGCTGGCGGTCGAAGCTCTTGACCAGGCCCTTGGCCTCGATGACCAGGCGGCCCGACAGATCGCCGGTTTCCGCCGCCACTTTCATCGAGCCCTGAACGCCGATCCGTTCGGCCTTCTCGCGGCGCAGGGTCATCAGCGCCCGGAGGCGCCCCATGTTGCGTTTGCGCCGGGCGGTGACGCCGCGGTGCAGCCAGTGGGTTTCCGCCTCCAACCGCTTGTCCTGGCGCGACAGCTCGGCCTCCTCGGCGGTGTAGACCTCCTCCTGCCAGGCCTCGAAGGCGGCGAAGCCCTGCTCGTGGCGGCGCACCCGGCCGCGGTCGAGCCACAGGATCTGGCGCGATACGCGGCTGAGAAAGGCGCGGTCATGGCTGATCACCACCAGGGCGCCGGCGAAGGCCGCCAGCCAGTCCTCCAACCACTGGATGGTCGGCAGGTCGAGATGGTTGGTCGGCTCGTCCAGCAACAGGGCGTCGGGTTCGCCGACCAGGGCGCGGGCCAGGGCGGCACGGCGCGCCTCACCGCCCGACAGCGTCGCCGGCTGGCGGGACCCGTCGACGTCCAGCGCCTGCAGCATGGCCTCGACCCGATAGAGCTGGTCGGCTTCGTCGGCCGGCAGACCGCCGGCCACCCAGTCCGCCACCGACGGCGCCGCCATGGGCGGGTCCTGGGCCAGCCAGCCCAGGCGGGTGCCCGGTTGGCGGAAGCATTCCCCGGCGTCCAGCCCGACATCGCCGGCCAGCACCTTGAGCAAGGTGCTCTTGCCGCTGCCGTTGCGGCCGACCAGGCAGCATTTATCGCCGCGTCCCACCTGCAGGGTGACGCCGGAAAACAGCGGCCGGCCGCCGAAGGTGACGAAGCCGTCCTTGATGGCCAGAAGCGGCGGCGCCATCAGCTCTCGCCCCGCTCCCGGCAGATGCTGTCCCAGGCGGCGTTGATGCTGGCCATCTTCTTTGTCGCCATGTCGACATATTCGGGCGGCACGCCCTTGGCCATCAGGGTGTCGGGATGGTGTTCGCGGGTCAGCCGCCGCCACGCCGCCTTGATATCGGCGGTGGCGGCGTTGCGCGCCACCCCGAGGACGGCGTAGGCGTCGGGCGCCGCCGCCGGCTGTCCGGCCTGTTCGCTGAAGACGCGGCCGACCAGGCCGAAAATGGTCGCCACCCGCTCGAGAAACTGCCGTTCCGGCGGCGTCAGGCGGCCGTCGACCAGGGCGATCTGATGCAGCGCCTCCAGCACTTCGCCGAGCAGCACGGTCTCGCCGGGAAAGGCGTCGGCCAGCGCCTGGGCATGGGTTTCATAGCCGCTGGGGTCGCGCTTGGCCTCGTCGTAAAGGGCGCCGATACCGGCCATGGAGGCCTTGGGGATGCGGAACAGGGCCTTGAAGGCGTCCACCTCGTCGCGGGTCACCGGACCGTCGACCTTGGCCAGTTTCGCCGAAAGATTGATCACCGAGGTGGAAAATATCCGCTGCCGCACAGTGGCGTCGGCGCGGAACAGCGCCGTCGACGAGGGCCTGCGTCCGCGTGCCACCGTCTTGTCGACCCAATGACCGATCACCGCCCCCAGCACCAGGCCAAGTACGTTATGGGTAAGCAGGGCGAAGCCGACCAGGCCGCCGATGATTTTTCCCCAAATCATGCGCTTGCCTACAACGCCTGGACGGCTGAGGCAAGCGGAAGGGACGGATAGCCTGTACCTAGGGCGATAAGCCCTTCTGGCAGATGGCCTCGGGCCGCCAATCGGCTAATGCTCCCGCGGGTACCACCAATGAAGACGAGGAGCGGCCAGGATGCAGGTCACCGGAATGCTGTATGGCGCCAAACTGCTGCAATTCGTCGGTTTTCCGGCGTCCGAGGTGCTGGGGCCGGACGCCGGCGAGGCGGAGATCAAGGGGCTGCTCGAACGCCATGGCGCCGTCTTCGTCAAGCCGGTGTTCAAGGGTGGCGCCGGACGCAAGGGCAAGGCCGGGCTGCTCGGCCGGGCCACCGACCTGAAGGCGGCGCTGAAGGAAAAGGAACGGCTGTATTTCGCCGAACTGCGCCACGGCGACCTGCTTGCCAAGGCCAATGGGGTGACCTTCGAAGGGGCGGTGCCGGCCGAGCATGAGATCTATTTCTCGATCACCGACTCCACGCGCTTCCGGGCGCCGACGATGACGCTGAGTCATCAGGGCGGCATCGACATCGAGGATGTCGACAAATCCCAGGTGGCGCAGATTCCCTTCGATCCGCTGACCGGGCTGAAGGCTTTCGTGGTGGCCAACGCGCTGTCGCAACTGAACGCCCCGAAGCAGACGATTTCGCCGCTGGTCCAGCATTTACCCAAGCTGTGGGAGCTTTTTCACAATTTCGGCATGACCACGCTGGAGTTGAACCCGATCCGCATGCGGCCCGATGCCCAGGGCCGTCTGACGCCGGTCGCCTGCGACTTCAAATGCGGTTTTGACCGCGACGATTCGCGTTGGCAGCGCCTCGACCTGCCGGCCCATCTGTTCGCCGTCGACTATTCCGACTTCGAACAGGAGATCAACCAGTTGCGCACCCATCAGGGGCAGAGCGACGTCCATGTGATCAATTCGAGCGGCACCATCCTGGCCCCCACTTTCGGCGGCGGCGCCAATTCGCTGGTCACCGAGATGCTGGGCGACGATGCCATCATTTCCACCGATTTCGGCGGCAATCCGCCTTACGAAAAGATGCGCGAGGTGGCTGCCACCTGCTTCCGCCACTGGCTGAGGCAGGCCAATGTGCTGTTCATCATCGGCGGCAAGTCCAACAACACCGACATCTTCGAAACCTTCCGGGCGATGGCCGACGCGTTGCGCGATCATTTCAGCCGCCAGGGCCCGACGCCGCTTTTCGTCGTGGTCGGGCGCGGCGGCCCCAATCTGGTGCGCGGCATGGGGGCATTGCGCGACACCCTGGAGGCGCTTGGCCTGCCCTACCGCTTCTTCGGCTTCGATTCGGACATGAGCGAGGTGATCCGCTATGCGCAGCGGGCGGATGCCTGGATGAAGGCCGGCGGGCGCCAGATGATGCTGGCCCAGGGCGGCAGCAAACACCGCGAGCTGACGGAGGAGATGGTCTGATGTACAGGCAAGGGGTTGGCGACTTCAAATATTTCGTCGGCATCAGTTCGCTGTCGCAGGTGGCCAACCGCGACGACCGCGTCTGCGTGCTCAACATCCTGGGCGGCGAGTCCAGCGAGGTGACGCCGGTCGGCCATGTCTATTCCGGCGGCAATGTGGTGTTCGGGACCTCGCCCGGACGGCGGGGCCAGGTCCTGGACACCGCCTTGGGGCCGATCCCGGTGTTCAACAATGTGCGGGAAGGCCTGGAAGCGGGGCACCGTTTCACCAGCGGCGTGGTCTATCTGCCGCCGCCGGCGGCCCGCGACGGGGTCGCCGAGCTGATCCGCGTCAATCCCGAGTTGCGCAAGATCTTCATCGTCACCGAAAAACTGTCGGTGCATGACGCCCGTGAAATCCGGGCCATGGGACAGCAGAATGGCGTCGACATCTTCGGCGGAAATTCGCTGGGGGTCGCCGATTCCTGGAGCCGGGTGCGCATCGGCGGGGCGCTGGGCGGCGACGCGCCCGGCGAGGCGCTGAAAAAAGGCTCGATCGCCATTTATTCCAATTCCGGCAACTTCACCACCACCATCGCCACCTATCTGCGCATGGCCGGCTGGGGTACGACGACACTGATTTCCAGCGGCAAGGACGTCTACATTCATTTCGCCGCCCCGGAATTCGCCTTCGCCCTGGCCAATGACGCGCGCAGCAAGGCAGCGGTTCTCTATGTCGAGCCCGGCGGCAGCTATGAACAGGATGCCTGTTTCACCAAACCGGTGGTGGCCTGCGTGGTCGGCCGCTGGAAGGCCAAGCTGACGCGGGCGGTCGGCCATGCCGGGGCGATGGCCGGCGGCGACGACGACGCCGCCGCCAAGGAGCGCTGGTTCATGGATAAGTTCGGCGTTTCCGGCATTTTCACCCCTGAGCAGCCGATATTTTCCGCCAAGGGCGCCCTGGTCACCAACATCGCCCATATTCCCCAGGCGCTGACCGCGGTGATGCGGGAAAACGCCACCCGACCCGATTTCGCGCCGGAAGGCAGCCTCAGCCTGAAACCCTGGTTCGGCGCCGGCCAGGGGCTGTCCCTGCCGCCCGCGCTCGACCTGCCCGTGGTGCCGGCGGTCGCCCCCTATGACGAGCAGATCGCCGCTTTGAACCGGCGGGTCGGCGCCAGTTTTCCGCGCCAGTCGATGAAGGACGTGTCCGGCGCTTCGCAGATGGCGCCGTCCACCCAGATCACCAGCCTGCATGGTCTGACCGTCCTTGATGCCGCCGATTTCAGCTTTGAATCAAATCTGTGCCTGGCGCTGCTGCGCGAACCGGCGAGTGACAATCAGGCGGCCCTGATCAGCGTCGCCATCGGCGCCGCCGTCAATCTGCTGGGCGATCCGGCGCTGGCGGCGGCCGAGGCGGCGCGTCAGGCCGGCAATGCTCCTAATGCGGCGATCGCCGCGGCGCTGTCGATCATCGGTCCGGGACGCGTCGCCAGGTCCCGCCAGGCACTGGCCGCCCTGATCGATCTGTTCGCCGGGGCCGGGGCGGTCGACCCCGGTCGCCTGACGGTGGACGGTGAAACGCGGCGGCTGTTCGTCGGCGACCGCCCGGACCCGCGCGCCGAAGCCATGCTGGCGGCCTTGGACGAGCGCGGCGCCAAATCACCGTTCATCGATTTCCTGCGCTCGTTGAAGGGGCCGCCGACCCATCATGCGGTGGAGGCGGCCGTCGCCGCCGCCCTGGTCTGGGGACCGCTGACGCATAAGCGGATTTCGCGCCTCAGCGCCGAATTGCTGCCCTGGTGGCTGCATCTGGTGGCGACCGCCATCGGCAGCGCGGCGGATGCCATCTGCCATGGCGCCGGCTCGTTCTGCGGGGTGCCGATGCGCGAAATCCTGGGGCGGCGCAGCCTGACCGAAACCGCCTGCCTGGCGCTGCTGGGCGGCATGCCGGGGCCGGGGGACCTGGTAA
>DUZF01000150.1 GCA_013349665.1 Rhodospirillaceae bacterium
TTGAACGCCACCATCGAGGCGGCCAGGGCGGGCGAAGCCGGCAAAGGTTTTGCCGTCGTCGCCAACGAGGTCAAGCATCTCGCCAACCAGACCGGCAAGGCGACCGAGGAGATCGGCGCCCAGATCTCCTCAGTTCAGCAGCAGACCATGCAGGCGGTCGAGGCGATCTCCAGCATCTCCTCCACCATCAAGGAAATGGACCTGGTGTCGGGGGCGATCGCCGCCACGGTCGAGGAGCAGGGATCGGCGACGCAGGAGATCACCCGCAACATCCAGCAGGCGCATGACGGCACCGCCGAGGTGGCCCGCAACATTCTCGGTGTCAGCAACGGCGCCAGGAGGAGCGACGAAGCGGTGAAAACGGTGTTCGTGGCCGCCCGCGGGCTGAGTTCCCAGGCCGAATCGATGCGGGCGGTGGCCGATGATTTCCTGATCCGGCTGCAAAGCGGCGGCGCCACCCTTGACTGGGGACCGGCCTGGTTGACCGGCAACACCATCATCGACGCCGATCACCAGATGTTGGTTCAATATGTCAATGACTTGAACCGCGCCATGCATGCCGGTCAAGGCCGCGCCATCGCCTCTACGACCTTGGATAAACTGGTCCGCTATACGGTCGAGCACTTCGCTCGCGAAGAAGCTATCCTGCGCGACGGTGGGCTCGTCGATATCGCCGGCCACCAGCAGGCACATGCCGACCTGGCGGCCAAAGTCAGAGTGTTCCAGAAGGATTTTGAGGCCGGTACGGCGACGCTCACCGCCGATCTGATGTCATTCCTGCGCGAGTGGCTGGTCAACCATGTCTTCAAGTTGGATAGGGCCGGGGTGAGGGCCATTCAGCTCAAGAAGGCCATGCCTTGATCCGTGGCGCCCATCGAAATAGTGCGGCGCCTGCGACCGGGCAAAATATCTCCGCGCATCGGTGCCGGTCGTCCAAAAACCAGGACGCCACCCCAGCATTGAGAGGCGGCGTCGTGACGAAAAAGGGATCAGGCAGTCTTCTTGGCCCGACGATGCGCCAGACCACCAAGCCCAATCAGAGCCGCACCGAACATCGGCAGGGCAGCAGGAATGGGAACCGCCGAGACTCCACTGATTTCGAAGCCGCCGGCGCTATTGGTGAAAATCGCGTCGGTGAAAGCCTGCGACGAGGTGATGGTGATTTTGTAGCCGGTTTGGCCGGAGGACTGGCTATTGGCCAGATTGGCGACCTGGACATTAAAATTGTTCGAGGTCCCGTCGGCCGACAGCAGTTCCACGCCCTGAGACGTGCCCTCGAGCGCCTTGACCTGTCCGATCGTCGTGTTGCCGTTCATGAAGGTAATGAGGTTGGTATTGCTGGGTGATCCCCAGACAAAGCTCATCGACGTCGTGTTGGGCGTGGAAAAGGAAAAATCCACCGAGGCGGTGCCGCTGGCCCCACCAATACTGATCCATCCAGGGTTGGTCTTGGGATTGACGTCGTTGGGCGATCCAACCTGGCCGGTGTAGGGATCCCAACCATTCTGATTGATCAACCCACTGTAGGCCGCGATCGAGGTGTTCGCCACATTGTAGAGCGTCGCCTGGGTTGGATCGCCATAACTGACCGCGCCGACGCTGGATACCGTAACGGTCGACGCCGAAGCCAATCCGCTGGTGCCGACGGTTGCCGTGATCAGTGCGAGAAAGGCGACGGCGCTGGTGCGATGAAACTGTTTCATTCCTAGTCATTTCCCGAAATCGATGCCCGACAGTCGGTGAACTCCGAGTTACCGACTTGTTGATGGGTCTTTATTGGGTATAACGCTAATTCAGGCATCATCCGAACAGGGTATGAGGAAAATTATTTCTGGCAGTCTTGAGAATAGTCCTGGAAATATTGCCACCGACCGCTGTCAAGAGGCGCCGCCTCACTCATTTCGGCGCTTGGCGACGATGCGCGAAGTCTTGACAGTGTAGGCAAGGTTCGAGCCACCACAATGGCGCGATGGCAGTACGGAAGGCTTCGTCTTCCTGGATCCGGAGGAGAACACCCCAGGTAAAGGCGCCGCACCCCCCCCTCGCAGGCCTCGTCGAATGTTCCGGCAAAGTCCGTCGATCTTGGTGGGGCGGAGACGGATTCGGCCGTTCGTTATTCTAGGGGAATCCGGATATCATGCAGCGGTGGTGAAAAAAGGAAGACGATCCTTTACCAAGGGTCGATTTGAACCGGGTACCCCTTGGGGGCAGGCATGGCTTTCGATCGCGATACATCCGAGGTCAAGAACTGGATGAACATGTTCCGGTGGATCGTCAAACTGATCCGCGACGATTATGGTGTGACCGAGGAAAAACTTACGAGAACAGCACATTTAGAAACCGATATTGGCCTGACTCTTGAGCAAACTGAGGAAGTTCTTGAAATCGTTTCGTCCAGTTTTCAGATAAAGTTTCCTGCCGGTTCTTTAGATGAGTTGATGAAATTCGAAGAGCTATGCCTGTTGGCCTCTTGGCTCAACGGGCTCTATAAGCAGCCGGATTTTCTTGCGGACTCGTTTGTCGCCAAGGCCCGGGCTTTAAATCCACGCGCACAATAGCCACGAAGAATAATACCCACTTCTTCGTGTCTTCCTTTCTTCGTGGTTTTTCATGCGCCGGTTTCTGGACCGCTGGTTGACGTTCTGGTCAGGCCCCGCTTCTTGTTCTTAATCAGTTGCGAATACCATTTGCCGGAGGCTTTGACGGTTCGCTCCTGCGTCGGATAATCGACATGGACGATGCCGAAGCGGGTGCCGTAACCGGCACCCCATTCGAAATTATCCAGCAGCGACCAGGCGAAATATCCCCGGACATCGGCGCCGGCCTTCAGGGCCTCGGCCATCGCCGCGATATAGGATTGCAGATAGGCGAGGCGTTCCTGGTCGTCGATCTCGGCCGCCCGGCCGCCTTTGTCCTCACTGCCGTAGCCGTTCTCGGTGACATAGACCGGCAGGCGGTAGCGGCGCGTCAACTCCAGCAGCGTATCCTTGAAGGCCTCCGGCTGCATCGGCCAGCCGACGCCGGAACGCGGCAGTTCGGCGGGAACCTCGCCCCAGCCGAAGCCCCACAGCATGTTGGCGTCGGCGCCGCCATACATCGGCGCGTAGTGATTGACCCCGAACCACTGCAGCGGCCGGCAGATGCGTGCCATGTCGCCGGCCTGGACATAGGGCTCGATGTCGCGGGCGATCAGCGGCGGATAATGGCCGAGAATCTGCGCATCGGGGAAGGCCAGGTTCCAATGCTCGTTGAACAGGGCGGCGGCGGCGATGTCCTCGGGCGTCTGTTTCTGCGGTCTCAGCGGCTGCCAGCTGTGGATGGCGCCGATCTCGGCCCCCTTGATCTGGTCCGCCAGGACATCGACGGCGGCGCCATGGGCCAGGTTGACGTGATGGATGGTTTTGAGGTGAAAGGCCTTGTCGGAAATGCTCGGCGCCCCCCAGCCCCAGGCATAGCCGAACAAAGTGAACACCGAGAATTCATTGACGGTGGCCCAATGCTTGACCCGGTCGCCGTAGCGGCGGGCACAGAGCAGCGCATAATCGGCGAACCAGCCGGCCATATCGCGGTTCGACCAGCCGCCGAGATCGTCGAGAGCCTGCGGCAGGTCCCAGTGGAACAGGCAGGGCCAGGGTTCGATGCCGTTTTCCAGCAAGGCGTCGATGAGGCGGTCGTAGAAATCAAGTCCCGGCTGATTGACGGCGCCGCGTCCGCGCGGCAGCAGCCGGGGCCAGGCGATGGAAAAACGATAGGCCGCCAGCCCGAGGTCCTTCATCAGGCGGACATCCTCGGGCATGCGGTGATAATGGTCGCAGGCGACGTCGCCGCTGTCACCGTTGTTCACCCGTCCCTTGAGCCGGCAGAACGTGTCCCAGATGCTGGGGGCGCGTCCGTCCTCGGCGGCGGCGCCTTCGATCTGATAGCTGGAGGTGGAGGCTCCCCACAGGAAGCTTTCCGGGAAGGCCGGCATTTTCATTGTCATTCTCTTGCCCGAAGAAACCATTTGTCTGTGTTACTTTAGGTGGTTGCAGCGTTTGTGGCGAGAAAGCGATGAATTCCTTTCCTGAGAATTTTCTGTGGGGCGTCTCGACCTCGGCCTATCAGGTGGAGGGCGCGGCGGCCGAGGACGGACGCGGCCCCAGTATCTGGGACACCCGTTGCCGCCTGGCCGGCGGGGTCACCGACGGCAGCACCGGCGATGTCTCCGCCGACCATTATCATCGTTGGCCCGAGGATGTCCGCCTGATGAAGGATATCGGGGTCAAGGCCTATCGCTTCTCGGTGGCCTGGCCGCGCCTGCTGCCGCGGGGTCGGGGCGCCGTCAACCCGGCCGGTCTCGATTTCTATGACCGTCTGGTCGACGGGCTGCTGGAGGCCGGCATCCAACCCTGGCTGACCCTGTATCATTGGGATCTGCCGCAGGCTCTCGATGATCTGGGCGGCTGGACCAACCGCGACTGCGCCGGCTGGTACGCCGACTATGCCGCCCTGGTGGCCCGGCGATACGGCGACCGGGTCAAGCATTTCGCCACCTTCAACGAGTTCTCGGTGTTCACCCTGTTCGGCTATGCCATTCCCTGGGCGGCGCCCGGGGTGACCGACCGCGCCTGCCATCTGAAGGCGATCCACCATGTCAATCTGGCCCATGGCGCCGGTGTCGACGTGCTGCGCGCCCTGGTGCCGGGGGCCTCCATCGGGGCCATCCACAATCACCAGAAGGTGCTGCCCGAACACGGCAAGCCGGAATACCAGGCGGCCGCCGATCTGCTGGACGAGCACTGGAACCGCGCCTTTCCCGACCCGCAGATCCTCGGCCATTATTCGCCGCGTCTGGCCCAGGACATCGAGCCCTATGTGCAGGCCGGCGACATGGCGCGGATCTGCAGGCCCATCGACTGGTTCGGCCTCAATCACTACGGCCCGATTTTCGCGCGCAATGACGATAAGTTCGTCTGGGGCTATGGATGGGGCGATTCGCCGCCGGATTCGCCCAGCTATGGGGTCGGCTGGCCGGTGTTTCCGGAGGTGTTCAGGGACGAGCTGATCACCCTCAGCCAACGCTACCGCTTGCCGATCTATGTCACCGAGAACGGTTGCGGCGGCAATGTCGACGCCCCCGACGCGGCCGGCAAGGTGGTCGACCCGCATCGCATCACCTATCTCGGCCTGTTCGTCGACGCCATGGGTCAGGCGATGGACGCCGGCGCCGATGTGCGCGGCTATTTCGTGTGGTCGCTGCTGGACAATTTCGAATGGGGCAGCGGCTATACCCAGCGCTTCGGGCTCATCTATGTCGACTTCGCCACCCAGCAACGCATCCCCAAGGAGTCGGCCGGCTGGTACAGGCAGTTGATCACGACTGGTCGGCAACCTCGTTGCGAAACAGCTTGAGCAACTGGCTGTAGAACCGTCCGGGTCCGATCTTCGAGCGGGACGGGCGCGGCGCCTTGCGGCGGTCGGCGATCAGCACCAGGCCGTCCGGCGCCTTGACCAGCACAAGTTTGCGCTGGTGGAAGGATTCCAGCGCCACGTGATAGCCGACGGTAAGCACGGTGGCTTCGGGAAACTCGCTGAGGACGAGTTTCATCATATGGTCCTCGCCCTCCGGGTCCATGGCGTCGGTGGCTTCCTGGATGAAGATCCAGTTGGGGCGGTGCAGCAACAGGCGCGCGAAGCCCAGTTTCTGCTGTTCGCCGGCGGTGAGCTGCTTGGCCCAGGAATTACTTTCATCCAGACGGCCGATCAGATCCTCGAGGCCGACGGAGGTCAGCGCCGCCTTCACCTCCTGCAAGTCGAAGGCGTCGGGCGCCGCCGGATAGCTGATGGACCCCCTGAGTGAGCCGATGGGCAGATAGGGTCGCTGCGGCATGAAAAAGATCGATGCCCCGTTGGGCATGCCGACCCGGCCGCCGCCCCAGGGCCACAGTTCGGCGACCACCTTGAACAGCTTGACCGCGGCGCCCGGATCACCGGAGATCAGCACCCTTTCGCCGGGTCCGATAGTGGCCGAGAAATGGCTGATGATCACCTTGCCGTCGGGATCGTGGACCGAAAGATCGTCGAAAGACAGGGTCGGCTGATCGGATACGCTGACCGAGATTCTCTGGTCTCCCGGCATGGCGACGTCGGACGCCACCACTTCGAGGGCGTCGTGCAGCCCGAGAATCCGTTCGGCCGAAGCTTTCCATTCGGCGGCTCGCCCCAGATTGTCGATGGGCCAGGACAAGGCCCCTTCCATCTGCTGAAAGGCCTGCGCGGTCTGCATCAGGCTGCCCAGGGTGATCGAGCCGGTGATATAGCGGGGGGCGGCGATCAGCACCGGAAACACCATCGACAGCACCGACCAGCTGGACGAGAACATGGTGATGCGGGTCAGCGCCGAGGTCTGCTTCTGCCAGGCCTCGGCCAGCCCGGAAAAC
>DUZF01000133.1 GCA_013349665.1 Rhodospirillaceae bacterium
GGACCGGCGGACGGACTGCATCCTTCGCGTCTGAAAATGATGGGCGGACTTTACGGCCTTGCCGGGGCTCCGGTGCCGGGCGGAGAGCGGTTCATTCCGGCGAATTTCGGCCCCTACGCTTTAACCCAGCGACAGATTTGACGTATCCACCGCCTTGAGGCCGTCGCCGCCGGCCAGTTTCTCGCGCTGCATCAGCATCTTGAGATCTCCGGGACTGTCGGCTTCGGCCAAAGCGACCTCTTCGTCGACTTCGCCTTCCTTCCACAGATTGAACAGGGCCTGGTCGAAGGTCTGCATGCCCTGTTCGGTGTTTTCCGCCATGACCGGTTTGATCTGTTTGACCTCGCCCTTGCGGATCAGGTCCTTGATCAGCCCCTGGTTGAGCATGATTTCCAGGGCCGCTCGTCTGCCGCCGGATTTCGTGCGGATCAGGCGCTGCGACATGATGCCGCGCAGATTGAGGGACAGGTTGAGCAAAACCTGGTTCTGCGCCGAGCGATCGAAGAAATTGATGATCCGCTCGATGGCCTGGTTGGCATTGTTGGCATGCAGGGTGGCCATCGCCAGATGCCCGGTTTCGGCGATGTTCATCGCATGCTCCATGACCAGATGATCGCGGATCTCGCCGACCAGGATGGAATCGGGTTTCTGACGCAGGGCGTTTTTCAGGGCGGCGTCGAAGGACTTGGTGTCGACCCCCACCTCACGCTGGGTGATCAGGCATTTGTGATGCTCATGCACATATTCGATGGGGTCTTCGATGGTGATGATATGCCCGGCTTCCTTCTTGTTCCGGTAGTCGATCATCGCCGCCAGCGAGGTCGACTTGCCCGAACCGGTGCCGCCGACGACAATGATCAGGCCGCGTTTCTCGCAGCATAATTCACCCAGCAGGGTCGGCAGACGCAATTGCTCGAGGGTGGGAATTTTGGTGGTGATCTGTCGGATCACCATTCCCGAATGCTGGCGTTGCTTGAACATATTGACGCGAAAACGGCCGGCCGGTCCGAGGTCGAGAGCCATATTGAATTCGCGTTCAGTGTCGAACTCGGCCTGCTGGTCGGGAGTTGTGATGTCGCCCACCGCCTGGGCCAGCAGGTCGTCGTCCAGGATATCCTCGGACAGCGGCACCATGCCTTCGTCGCCGCGCATGATCGGTGGCGCGCCGAAGGTCAGGTACATGTCGGAGCCCTTGCGGGCGACCATGTCGAGTAGCCATTGCAACAGCAGGGATTGGGACATTCTGGCCTCGGCTTAGCGGAACAGGCTGGCGACGCCGCGCTTCGGCGGTGGTGCGGCGGGGCGGGCGGGCGCCGCCGCCGGCGGCTGCACCACCGGTTGTCCCGCGGGCGGCGGACCGGCGGCCGGTGCCGAAGCGGCGCCGGGCTTTTCCTGCCCGGGAGCGATGAAGCGGTCCAGTTCGCTGGCATCGACCAGGCCCTGGGCGACCAGCGCCTTGACCGAATCCTCCATGGTGACCATGCCGTAGCGCTGGCCCATCTGCATCATCGAGGTGATTTGCGGCACCTTGTTCTCGCGGATCAGATTGCGCACCGCCGGCGTGCCGACCAGAATGTCATGCGCGGCGCAGCGACCGCCGCCCAACTTCTTCAGCAGGATCTGGCTGATCACCGCCTGCAGCGAGCCGGCGATCATCGAACGCACCATCTCTTTGTCGCCGGCCGGAAAGACGTCGACGATGCGGTCGATGGTCTTGGCCGCCGAGCTGGTATGCAGCGTCCCCATCACCAGATGGCCGGTTTCGGCGGCGGTCAGCGCCAGGCCGATGGTCTCGTGGTCGCGCATTTCGCCCACCAGAATGACGTCGGGATCTTCGCGCAGGGCGCTTTTCAAGGCGCGGGCGAAGGATTTGGTGTGTTTTCCCACTTCGCGGTGATTGACCAGCGACCGGTCGGACTTATGGACGAATTCCACCGGGTCCTCGATGGTCAGGATATGCTTGTTAAAATTCTTGTTGATGTGATTGATCATCGCCGACAGCGTGGTCGATTTGCCCGAACCGGTCGGCCCGGTGACCAGCACCAGTCCTTTCTCGAATTCAGAGAACTGCTTGAAAATCGCCGGCGAGTTCAACTCGTCGAGCGACGGGATGACGGTCGGGATAGTGCGGAAGACGGCGGCGGGACCGCGATTGATGTTGAAGGCGTTGACGCGGAAACGGGCGGATTCGCCGTAGGCGATGGCGAAGTCGAGATCGCGTTCCTGCTCGTATTCGGCCCGCTGTTCCTCGGTCATGATGTTGTACAGCATGGCCTTGACCTGATCGCCGTTCAGCGGTTCGCATTTGAGCGGTTTCAGGTCGCCGGAAATACGCAGCAAAGGCGGATTGCCGCTGGAGAGATGCAGGTCGGAGCCTTTGCTCTGCATCGTAAAGGCAAGAAGTTCGGTGATCTCCATGGCGACCTCGTCAACGGTTGGCGAAAGCGGTCAGTGCTCTGCGCGTTGTAGAAAGGCATAACGCTCGCGGATCTGCTGCAATGATACGGTAAGGACGGCGGAACCGGGGCGGAAAACCTTCAGGAATATTTCATAGGCCTTAATGGCCTGCGAGGTCTGCTTTGCCCGATCGAGCAACAGCGCATGATTGAGCAGCAGGACCGGATCGTTGGGAGAGAGACTGACCGCCAGCCCCATATCGGCCACCGCCTCGGCCTGGCGGCCTGCCTCGGCCTCGGCCAGGGCAATCCTCGACAGCAGTTCGGGGCGGCTGGGAGCGACCCGGCGGGCCGACAGCAATTGGGTCAGGCGCCGTTCGGCCGGCGCCCCCTCGATGACCCGTAACAGGGCGGTCAACGCCGGCTGGCTGGCCGGATCGCCGATCAGCGCATGCTCGAGCATGGTGCGCGCCTCGTCCGGCTTGCCGGTCTGCGCCAGGCATTCGGCGGCTCCGAGCAGTGCCGCCGGATCGTCGGGGCGGGTGTCGAGAGCCCGGCGGTAAATAGCCAGCGCCGAACCATAATCCTTGTTGGTGTAGAAGGTGGTGGCAACTTCGAAAGGACTGGGTGCGTCCTCGATAATGAAGCCGCGGCGACGGGGGTTCTCCGGCGGGGTATAGGATTTTTCCACCGTGGTCTTGAGGTCGCGCCAGTAATACAGAACGCGCGCCAGATATTCGGTGCCGTTGCGCGGATCTCCGGCATTGTAGGCGGCGACCGCCGAGGTCCAGCTGTGGTAGGTGCCGAAGAGCCGGCGCAGATAGGCGGCGGCGTAATCGATGTTGGTTTCCGGATCGAAGGCGGCGGCCAGGGTGCGGAAGGCCTGCGGATGGTGATAGAGGTCGACCTGCATGCAGCCGACATCGACATAGCCGTAGCCTTGCGCCAGATATTTGCCGGCTTCGCGCACCGCCTCGTCGAGGGTTTCGAAATATTTGCCGGTGCCCTTGGCATTCAGCGTGAACGGCCAGGGGGCGATGATTCCGGTGATGGGATCGCGCCGGCCGGACTCGACCAGTGAAATGGCCACCAGGAGGCCGGGCGGCAGAGCGTAGCGCTTCTCCGCCTTGGCGATTTCGCTCAGGCAGGAGGTCGCCTGCTCATGGCCGCCGACGATCTGGGGCGCGGTTGGCCCACCGGTCTGGGCGGCCGGCGCCGCCGTCGGGCCCAGCAGCGGCAGAAGCAGGGCGGCCAGGATCAGGGATTGCCGCATGAACTCGATCCGCAGGATTGGATGAGATAGGACGGCGATCGCCAGCGCAGGATGTCGTCGAAGTAATTGACGGAGCCGTTGACCAGCATCGGGCTGCCCTGGACGAAGCCCAGGTTGTTTGCAGTTCCGGCGCTGCCGTTGGAGTTGTATTTCTTGAAGACGAAACTGGAACCCGGCGGCGCCACTTGGACCCCCGCCTTGTTCCAGCCATACCAGCCGGTGCGGCCGTGGCTGATCAGCACATAGGCGGCGCGGCCGCCGTCATAGGCGACATTCGACGCGGTGACCGCCGCCGGGGCGGTAACGCCGGCGCAGGTGTCGGCGCCGCCGTTGAAGGCGCCGGCGGCCTGGTTGGTGTTCGGCGGCGACAATTCGGTACTGCAGGCATTATTGGAAATGGCATAAATCGCGATGTAATTGCCGTAAGGGTAAGACGGCGTAAGGCCGGCGGTGGCGATATCGCAAGAGGTGGCGCGGGTCGAACTGCCGGCGGCAGCGGTGGTCCGCGACAGGCAGAGCGTGCAGGTGGCGCCGGTGGCATCGGCCGGGCAGGCCCGCGCGACGCCGGAGGAACTGTCGACCAGGTTGTTGACGCCGGCAATCTGGCCGCTGGCGGGAAAATAACTGATGCGGTTGCCCCAGCCGTCGATCGAAAAGGCTTCGTCAAGGCCGAGAGTCTTCCAGGGGATCACCGAATTGGTGGCGGTCAGGTTGCAGGTGCCGGCGACGAGTTGGGTTACTTCAACCCCGTAACTGACGCTGCTGTTGTTTTGAGAGCCGTCGGCCGGACAGGGCAGGCGGTTGTTGCGGATGACGAACACCGTCAGCGCATTTTCGATCTGATCGAAATTGCCGTTGGTCTGGGTGATGCGGGTTTTTTCGATGATCGGGCCAATCGACATCAGCCCGCCACCCACCAGCAGGCTGACAATGACGATGACGAACGCCATTTCAATGAGCGTGAAGCCGCGCTGGCTCGACATCGGTAAGCGGTCCCGTCGAATTTTATCCACGGGCCATTATCCTAGCCCGAAGGATGGAAGGCAAGCCAAGCCGGGCTGGAGGTGTTGCATCACCGCTTTGCCGGCGCATCCAGCCAGGTCTTCCGCCCGCTGTTGGGCGCTTCGCCGATCAGTTCACCATGTTGGCCGACCCGGCAGCGATACCCGTCATGGCGTTCCCAGCCCTCGTCCTTGTGGACGAAAAGCGAGACGTCCACCGATTTGTCGCCGGCGGTAACCACCATCCAGCGATGCGGGTGCAGTCCGTCGCCATTGGCCGCCAGTTTTTGCACATCGTCTTTGAACAGGGCACCGCAGGCGGCGCCGGCGTCGGGGGGGCCGGCGATGGCGGGGCCGGAGGCCAGACAAAGCAGGATCATGGCCGCAGTCAAGCGCCGCATCATGGCCTCTGCCCGCAGTCCATGGTCACCGCCACCGGCGGGTTGGCCCATTCGTCGGCCCGGGGATCGAAGGTGCAGTCGGCGGTATTGGTGTCGGTGAAGCATGTCTTGGCTCCCTCAAACAGGAGGCCGTAGGAATAGGTGAGTCCGTTGCCGAAGGGGCAGGCGCCGGTGGCGGACACGGTGCCGGTACAGTTGGCCCCGGTGCCGGTGGCATAGGTGTAAGGCAGTACCTGGAAGACCAGGACGTTGAAAATCAGCGGGTTGCCGTTGGAATCGACGAACTGTCGGTTGGTGAACTGGTAATCCCGCTGGTCGATATAGTTGCCGCTCAGGCCATTGGCGCTGGAGTTGACCGAGCTGGTGCCGGCGTTGGGCGTGTGCGGCTGCGGCCAGATCTGCGACAGGATGGTGGCGGCGGTGGCCGCCGGCGGATGCTGCGGGATCGGCGCCACCGGCGGCGGATAATTGGCGTTGGGGTAGGGGGTGACGGTTCCCTGGTATAGGCCACCCGGCGAGGTGGTGCCCTGGGTCGACGGCGGACCGGGACAGGCCGGATAGGTGGCATACAGGGACTCGCCGGTGGATGCCGAGGAGGCGGTGGCCTGGCTGGAGGCGGTCAGCGTGCCGTTGGCCGAGGCGGTGACCAGGGTGCCGGCATTGAGGCCGCTGCCGGTAATGGTCTGGCCGAGACCGGGCAGGGCGGCCGGATTGCTCAGCGGACTGGTGATGGTGTTGGTCAATTTGGTGACGACGCCGGTGAAGGTCGACGGGGTAAAGGCCGGCGATGTCACGGCGATCAACGGTTGGCTGCCGCCAAGGCCGGCGGTGGACGAAAGGGTCAGGGTCGAACCGGAAATCGCCGTGATGGTGGTGCCGGTGGCCAGGCCGGGGGCGATCACCACCTGGCCGACCGCCAGATTGGTGATCGGGCTGACACCGGTGACCACCGACGAACCGGCGGTGAAGGTGCCGCTGATGCCGGTAATCCAGCCCGAGAAATAGAGCGGCGAGTTGGTGCCGGCGGCCGAGCTGGTCTGCGACAGGGTCAAGGTGGTGCCGCTGATGGCGGAAATGGTGGTGCCGCCCTTGATGCCGGGCCCGGAAATGCTGCCGCCGACATAGAGCCCGGCGGAAGACGACACGCCGGTCACGGAGTTCGAATTATTGGTAAAAGTGCCGGTAATATTCGTCACCGGCTTGCGGTCAGTGACGAACAGATTGGCCGCGGTCTGCTTCGCCGTGGCGCTCTGCGACAGGGTCAGCGTCGCCCCGCCGATGGCGGTGATGGTGGTGCCGGCGGGAATTCCGCTGCCGGTGATG
>DUZF01000139.1 GCA_013349665.1 Rhodospirillaceae bacterium
GCGCCGCCACGCCTTCCCGCACAGAGGCGGCGCCATAGGCGGCGCAGATCTTGCGAAGCTCGGCGTCGAGGCGGTCGATATCGGCCGGCCTGGTCCCGAAGAGGAAAATGGTCAGCGCATAATCGGCCAGCGCCGAACGGGAATCGTCCAGACCTTCGACGATTTGCAGGGCCGCCGAAAACTGGTCGCTGACCTGAGCGCTGAAGCGGGTACCGACATTCATCCGCTTTTCCTGGGCCAGTTTCAGCGCCGCCACGGCTTTCGACCATGGCTCGATCAACTGCACGAGAATGAATTCACCCTCAAGGCCGGCGATATCGGTCATCATCTGCTCGTCGGTATAGTCACCGAAGCGCCTGATGCCGATGGCGGCGGCGACAACTTCCTCGGGCCCCCGGCGAAACCGGATCAGCCCGTCCTCGCCGGTGAATTCGACACAGTCGCTGGCGATCGACTCGGCGATATCGTCGCCGCCGCAGAGCGGTCGCGGCCGCGACGCCGGGCTGGCCAGACGGGCCCAGAATTCCAGCAGGTGATCGCCGGGCAAAGGGTCTGCCGACGCCATCGGCGCGGTCATCACCCGCGGATGATATCCGTCGAGAATGTGCTGCGTCACGTCCACCGCCTCGGCCAACCGGCTGGCCGCCGAGCGCAGCTTGCCCGGCACGGACAATACGATGACCTGACGGTTGCGAAACGACAGCTCAAACGAACGGTTCCACGCCCGGGCCAGATCCCGCAACAGCGGCTGGTCGAACGATCCGACCACGGTGGCAGGCGTTTTCTCACGGATCATCACCGCCCGGATGGTCACCCCGAGTTCGGCTACCGCATCCAGCCAATGTTTGCGGATGGCGAACAGGCTGTCGCGCTCGGCAACACTGAGGAACATGATATCCCGCCCCTCCACCGCCAGGCATTGCACCAATGTGCCATCGCGGCAACGAATGGTCCGGCGATCCGGCAACAGGCGGTCGAAGGGCAAATGATCCGACAGGCGGGTGTCGCGCGGCGGCGGCAACACCAGCCGGGCCACCGCCGGCACCGACAATGCGGAAAAGGCGGCGCCCCCGGCAACCATGCCGGCCAGACCCAGACCGATCCGCAACGGCGCCCCGCCGGCGGTCAGCGTTTCCGCCATGGCAGAGGTCAGCGAGGTCACGGATGCCGGATCAAGGGACAAATTTGTTCCCTTTCGTGGCGATCAGATTGACTGTTTTCTTCCGCTTTTCCGCCCAGGCGGCCATCAACGAGGACAAATGGGGATCCCGCAGGCCATAGCCGGCAAGGACGGCATGACCAATGATCGTGGTGACAAAAAACGGCAAAGGGTTGACGTCGCAAAGAACAATACAAAGGATCATCAACGAGATATTGACGAAAACATTGCATCCGGCCGGCAGCAAAGGCGCCCAGAAGATCTGTTGCGGTTCTGACACGGCTCTCATCACGACAGTTCTCATGCCTGATTAATTCGTGCTGGGCGCAGCCAGGCCAAAATACGTCAATATCTGGGAAACAAACGCGATCAGCACCAACCCGCCCAGCAGGCTGACCGCCCAATGCCATTTGAATCTGCCGAAGAAGGCACCGGCGGCCAGGCCGAGGACGCCGAAGGCGCCGGCCACCATGAGCAGACTGCGGACCTTGTTGAAAATATCGGTGGCCTTGCCGTTGACGGCGGAAAATATGTCGCCGCCTGCGGATGTCTGCGCCATCACCGAACCACTCAAAAAGACGGCGTCGAGAACCGTCACGGTGACGACCGCGGTCACCAGAAGAGGCCTGTTCATGATCTCGCTCCGAAATTTCCCGGATCCATCATGTATCCTATTTGGATACGATCGTCAACACACGGAGAAACACACAGGTGCACTCTGCCTCGGATTCATTCCGAGGTCGGGAATGAACCAATGAGGGGGTGGCAACGGCGACTTTTCGTTCCTAAAAAGAACGATTTGTAATTAACGCTGAGCTTGACGGTTTCGTGGCGACAGTTGATGCTGGACCGTTATTCGACCCTCGGCGCGGAATTTTTTGGGCTTTTTTGCACCACGGATCAGATGAACGAAATGAGTTCTCAAGACATCCCCAATCGCATCCGTGAATGGCGCAACCACCGGCGCATGTCTTTGGCCGAACTCGGCGAGGCCGTCGGCCTCAGCCGTTCGGAAATCAGCAAACTGGAAAGCGGCAACCGCCGCGTCCGTGCCGACCATTTGGTGGTGCTGGCCAAGGCGCTGAAGATTTCGCCTGACGAACTGATGGACAGGGAAACCGTGCACGGAATGCTCGGCGAGCCGTCTTATGCGGCCCAGACGGCTCCCGCTGTGCAGGTGGTGGCGACGCGTCGCCAGAGCGGCATGATCGTCATTCTCCGCCAGGAGCCGGCGGCCACCGTCGAGGCCCCGCCCAGCCTCGCCAGGACGTCGGGCGCCTACGCCTTCTACATGCCGGATACCAGTCAGGAACCTCGGGTGCCGGTCGGCGCCCTGCTGTTCGTCCATCCGTTGCTGCCGGCCCGGGCCGGTGATCTGGTGGCGCTGGGCCTCGGCGAAGCGCCGCCGGTGCTGGCTTCGGTGGAACGTCGATCCAGCGCCCTGGTGGCGGTGGTCGGGGGCGACCTCGGCGCGATCGACCTCAACGACCAGCGGGTGGCCTCGGCGGAACGCATCGCCGGCATGTGGTTTGCCTGATCGATCCATAACTTGATATCGTTGAGATCCTGACCCGTACGCGCTACCCTATCGGGCATGGATATCCGGACCCGCCCGCCCAGCCCGGCGTCGGCGAAATATTTGTGCGACCAGTCGGGCTCGGCCTTGATGATCGCCGTGCTCAGCGTGCTGCTGCTGGGGTTCACCCTGGTCGCCGGGTTGCGCTACACCGGGTCCAAGGTCTCGATGATGCACGAACGCTCGGCCGCCACGCAAACCAACCATGTGCTGCAGCAGGCCATCCACACCTTCGTCGCCCGCAACAACCGGCTGCCCTGTCCCGCCGACGGCACCAAGGGATTCAACAATGCCAGCTACGGAATCGAGGTAACGCCCTGTTCGACGGCACCCACCGCTCCCGGCATCCTGCCCTGGCGAACCCTGGGCCTGCAATCGACCGATGCGCTTGACGCCTGGGGGTCGCGCATCGGCTATGCCGTCACCCCGGCTTTGGCCACCGGCACGCCCTTCTCGGCCGCCGTCACGGCCGGCACGGATGCCATCAATGTGCAGACCTGCACCGGCACCAGCCATGCCTGCGGCACTCCGACCGCCTATGCCTATGTGCTGATCAGCTACGGCGTCGACCAGATCGGCAGCTACATCAATTGCGACACCTCCGCCGAGCCCTGCAAGCGAAAACTGCAGCCGGCTTTGGCGGCCAATAACCCCGAATACTACAACACCCAGACCGCAGCGTTCACCGCGTCGGCGGCGCCATCCGCGGCGTTTTCCCTTTACCCTTATTCGACCGCGAAAAACGTCACCCTGCAATTTGATGATGTCGTCTCCTATGAGACCAGCACGCAGCTCTGCGCCGCCCTCAACGGCAAGAAAACCGGCAGCGGCGCGCCCTATTGCACCAATCCGACCAAACCGCAAACGCCGCAGCCGATCCAGCCGCCGCCGCCCTCCGGGGCGCCGCCTTTGGCCTTCTTCAACAGCGACGCGGCGGCGCAGGCCGCCAATCCGACGAAAAGCGGCATCACCAATACTTATGGCTGCGGCAGCGGCTCCAATTATTGCCCCGGCAGTTCCAATGCGGGATCACTGTCCAACACCTTGTCCTTCGTCGGCTCCGGCAACGGCACGGTGTTCAATCCGGGCACCAACTGCGCCTCGCTGGTGGGCAATCTCGGTTTTGCCTGCGTCTACGACCCGCTGTGGAACGGCACCATCAGCATCGGCAGTCCCTACGGACAGGGCAGCGGCGGCGGCGACTGGATAGGCCCCACACCCGCCTCCGGCACCGGCGACTGCGTGCAATGCTTCGGTCGCACCTACACCCAATATATGGTGCCCTATCAGTCGCTGACCTATATCTACGGCAGCTCCTATCAGAGCTTTGCCTTCGCCTCCTATCTGGTGGACGGCGGTATGCCGGTGCAGGTCGACGCCTATTCGGCATCGGTCTGCAGCATTTCCGGCGATGTCACCCAGGGATCCAACCAGATCAAGAAATTCGGCGCCTCGTCGCTAGTTGTCGGCGCTTCCTTAAGCGGAAACGGCATCCCTGCCGGCACCACCATCAGCGGCATCAACGGCAATAGCAGCAACATCACCATCAGCAATGCGGCCACCATAAGCCAGTCCGGGGTCCCCTTGACGGCCACGCTGATGCTCGCCGTCACCGGCACCGTCACCAACGGCTCGACCTCCATCACCGGCTTATCCTCCACCAGCGGGGTAACCGTCTCCCAGATCATCAGCGGCCCCGGCATCCCCTCGGGAACCTATATTTCCGCCATCAACGGCACGACGCTGACCCTTTCGCAGGCGGCGACCGCCACCGCCGCGGCCGCGGCGCTGACCATTACCGGCAGCAGCTCCACCTTCACCGCTGACCTGAACGGCAACAACACCGTCCAGAACGTTACCTCGTCCTGCTCGCCAGCGGTCGGCCAGATGATCGAGGGATACAATACCCTGCCGTCAGGAGCCACCATCACCGCCGTCAACAACCAGCAACAGATCATCACCATCTCTGCCAACGCGCTGGCCACGCAGTCCGGCCAGGCCCTGGCGATCTTCGACAACGCCTTCCATATCACCGGCACCCTGACCGCCGGCTCGACCAGCGTGACCAACGCCTCCTCGACCACCGGCCTGGCGCTGGGACAAAGCATCAGCGGCTCCGGCATCCAGCCGGGAACCTATGTCATCGGCATTTCGGCAGGCACCTCTACCCTCACCATCTCGTTGCCGGCCACCCTGACCAGCCCCGCCGCCGGGTCGGCGCTGCTGGTCACGCCCTGGGCCCATACGGGGACGATGATCATCTCCAACGACAACACCAACAACATCAACCATGCGGTGCCGGTGACCGGCACCTGGACCGCCACCAGCGCCCCGCCCGCCCAGGTCAGCAAAGTTTCCAGCAATCTCGGCCTGGCGGTGGGCCAGACGGTGTCGGGGTTCGGTATCCAGCCGGGCACCACCATCACCGGCATCACCTCGACCATGACCCTGTCGCCGGCGCCGACGGCGACCCAGGCCGGCCAGCTGATGCCGGTCCAGCAGGGCAGTCTCAGCTTTACCGGCACCCCGAACAATTCGACGACGATTTCCGGCATCGCCTCGACCGCCGGGCTGACCATCGGCCAAAGCATCTCGGGCACCGGAATTTCCGCCGGCACCACCATTTCCGCCGTTGGAATCGGCTCCATCACCGTTTCGCAAAGCGCCGCCGGCACCCAGCCGGTGAGCTATTCGGTGGTCCCCGGGGTTTTGACCATTCAGGGGACCCTGAGCAAAAACTCCAACATGGTGACCGCGGTCTCCTGTACCACCGGCCTTGCCATCGGCCAGGCCATCGCCGGACCGGGATTGCCCAGCGGCACCACCATCACCGCCATCACGCCCACCACGCTCACCCTCTCGCAATCCGCCGGCAGCAATCAGGCGGCGATCCCCCTGGCCGTCGGCCCGGGCATCTTCGGCGTCTTCGGCAGCCTCACCGCCGCCTCGACCACCGTCACCGGCCTCTCCTCCACCCTCGGCCTGGCGGTCGGCAGCGCCGTGGCCGGACCCGGCATTCAGGTCGGCACCCTCATCCAAAGCCTCGGCGCCGGCACCATGACCCTGACCCAGCCCGCCCTGGCCAGCGCTTCCAGCGCCTTCCTGTTCGTTTCCCAGGACGTCTTTTCCATCACCGGCACCATCGCCAGCGGCTCCAATCTGGTGACCAATCTGTCCACCATGACCGGCCTGACGGTGGGCGAAGCGATTGTTGATCCGCTGGGCAATCTTCCGGCCGGAACCACCATCGTTTCCATCGATACCGGCCAGTCATCCCTGGTGCTGTCGCAAAACGCCACCGCTTCGAAAAACAACGAAAGCTTGAGCGTGGTCCAGGGAATCATCAACCTGACCGGTACCCTGAGCAACGGCTCCTCGGTCATCACCAATCCATCCTTCATTACCGGTGTGGTGCCCGGCGCGATCATTTCCGGAACCGGCATCCCGACGGGGACCGTCGTTACCACTGTCACCGGATCCGGAATCGGGCTGTCGCAACCGGCAACCGCCAGCAAGATCGGCGCCAGCCTGTCGCTGACCCAGGGTATTCTCGCCGTCACCGGCGACCTCACCAGTAACCAGGGGGTGGTCAACAATGCCGTCGTCGCGC
>DUZF01000329.1 GCA_013349665.1 Rhodospirillaceae bacterium
ACCGGCAATACCCATCGCACCGAGATCTGCATCGACAAGCTTTACTCTCCCGACGGCCCGACCGGTCGTCTCGGACTGGTGGAGTTCCGTGCCTTCGAGATGCCGCCCCATGCCCGCATGAGCTGCGTCCAGCAGCTGCTGTTGCGGGCGCTGATCAGCCGTTTCTGGCGCCAGCCCTACCGGATGCCGCTGATCCGCTGGGGCCATGCCTTGCGCGACCGTTTCATGATGCCGCATTTCGTCTGGCAGGATTTTTCCCAGGTGCTGGGCGAAATGCGCGAGGCCGGCTTCGCCTTCGAGGACGCCTGGTTCGCCCCCCATGTGGAATTCCGCTTTCCCCGCCTGGGCAGCGTGCGCCACGCCGATGTCGCCCTGGAATTGCGCCATGCGCTGGAGCCCTGGCATGTGATGGGCGAGGAACCGGGGGCGGGCGGCACCGTCCGCTATGTCGATTCGTCGCTGGAACGATTGCAGGTACGGGTCGACGGCCTGGCCGGCGAGCGCTTCGCGGTGACCTGCAACGGGCGGCGCCTGCCGCTGACGGAAACCGGAACGCCCGGTCAATGGGTGGCCGGGGTGCGGTTCCGCGCCTGGCAGCCGGCGTCCTGCCTGCATCCCACCATCGGTGTCGATTCGCCGCTGGTCTTCGATCTGGTCGATCTGTGGAACGGCCGCTCGCTGGGCGGCTGCAGCTATCATGTGGCGCATCCCGGCGGGCGGAATTTCACCACCTTCCCGGTCAATGCCAATGAGGCCGAAAGCCGCCGTCTGGCGCGCTTTTTCCCCTTCGGCCATACCCCCGGCGCAATGCCGGTACCACCACCGGAAATGAATCCCCACTTCCCCACGACCCTGGATTTGCGTTTTACTGTCGAATGATGGATGGACAGCAGGACGATTCCCAGGAGCGCCGGGTAGCGCCGCGGCAGGGTGTGTTGCCGGGGGCGTTCCGGCTTGGTTACCCCATGCCGCGCGGGCGGTGGGACGAGATGGTCGATGCCGAGGGGGCGTTGCGCCCGCAATGGGAGCGCTTCGTCGGCTTCCTCGGCGGTATGCCGACCGAGGAGATGAAACGGCGCTGGACCCTGAGCCTGCGCCTGATCAGCGAAAACGGCGTCACCTACAATGTCTACGGCGATCCCCGCGGTCTGGACCGTCCCTGGCCGCTGGATCCGCTGCCGATGATCCTGACCACCCAGGAATGGCGGTCGATCGAAGCGGCGCTGGTCCAGAGGGCGACCCTGCTCAACGGCATCCTCGCCGATCTTTACGGCCCGCGGCGCCTGCTGTCCTCTGAGCTGCTGCCGCCGGAGGTGGTGCTCGCCCATCCCGGCTATCTGCGGCCGGTGCATGGGGTCAAGCCGCCGGGCGGCACCTATCTGCATCTCTACGCCGCCGACCTGGCGCGCTCGCCGGACGGTCAGTGGTGGGTGGTCAACGACCGTTGCGAGGCCCCCTCGGGGGCCGGCTATGCCCTGGAAAACCGTGCCATCATCGGCCGCCTGATGGCCGACATGCTGCGTCGCCAGCCGGTCAAGCCGCTGACCCCGTTCTTCGAAAAATTCCAGGAAACCCTGGCCGGGCTGACGCCGGCCGGCCGCGACGACGGGCGCATCGTCCTGATGACCCCCGGTCCCTACAACGAGACCTATTTCGAGCATGCCTATCTGGCCCGCCATCTCGGCTACACCCTGGTGGAAGGCGAAGACCTGACGGTGCGCGACGGCCGCGTCTGGCTGAAGACCCTGGACGGCCTGCAGCCGGTCAGCGTCATCCTGCGCCGCACCACCGCCGCCTATTGCGATCCGCTGGAACTGCGCTCGGAGTCGCTGCTGGGGGTGGCCGGCTTGGCCCAGGCGATCCGGGCCGGCAATGTGGTGGTCGCCAATTCGCTGGGCAGCGGCGTCATCGAGGGCGGCGCCCTGGCCCCCTTCCTGCCCGGCCTGGCCCGGCATCTGCTGGGCGAAGAGCTGAAAATGCCGTCGGTGGCCACCTGGTGGTGCGGCCAGCAGCAGCCGCGGGACTATGTTTACGCCAATCTGGAACGCCTGGTGGTCAAGCCGGCTTTCGCCGCCACCGACGCCATGACGCCGCTGTTCGGTCATGACCTGTCGGCCGCCGACCGCGCCAAACTGTTCGAGGCGATCCGCCGCCGGCCCGACCATTTCATCGCCCAGGAGCGGGTCCATCTGTCGACCGCCCCGGTGCTGACCGGCGACTCGCTGGATCCCCGTCCGCTGATGCTGAGGGTCTATCTCGCCGCCCATGGCGGCGGCTATGTCGCCATGCCCGGCGGTCTGACCCGCGTCGCCTCCGAGCGCGGCGGCTCCCTGGTGTCGATCCAGGAGGGCGGCGGCAGCAAGGATACCTGGATCCTCGCCGAGCGCAGCGAACGGGCCCAGGCGGCAACCGTGCGGACGGCGCCGCCGGTCAGGCTGGTGCGCGGCGCCCGCGACCTGCCCAGCCGGGTGGCCGACAACCTCTACTGGTTCGGACGCTATCTCGAGCGCAGCGAGGATACCGCCCGGCTGCTGCGCGCCGCCTTTTCCCGGGTGGGCAGCTATGTCCGCCTCGGTTCGGCCGACGAACTGCCGCTGACCCTGGCCATGCTGCGGCGCAATTTCAAGACCAAGGCCGGGCTGTCGGACGACGCCCAGGTGCAGGAAGTCGCCGTCATGGCCTTCGGCGCCGAGCATCCCGACGGCGTGCGGGCCATCGTCGAGCGGGTGCACCGTCGCGCCTGGCTGGCCCGCGACCGCCTGTCTCCCGATACCTGGCGGGCGGTCAACCGCCTGCTGCAGGCGGTGACCGCCGTCGAGCCGGATCCGCCGCCGAATCTCGAGGACGCGCTGAACGGGCTCAACGACCTGGTGCTGGCCGCCGAGGCGATGAGCGGCCTGGTGATGGAAAACATGACCCGCGGCCTGGCCTGGCGTTTCGTCGATCTGGGCCGGCGGCTGGAGCGGTCGCTGCAGGTGCTCGACCAGGTGTCGGGGATCTTGCCGCATCCCGGCCGCACCGGCGGACCGGCGCTCGAGGTGCTGCTGGAGGTCTTCGACAGCACCATGACCTACCGCTCGCGGTATCTGTCGGCGCCGCAATTCGCGCCGGTGGTCGACCTGCTGATCGCCGACGAGGCCAATCCGCGGTCGCTGGCCTTCCAGTTGCAGGCCATCGAGGAGCATATGAACCAGCTGGCGGCCAGTCGCCGCTCGCCGTTCCTCGGCGCCGAACAGCGCCTGGCGGTATGGTTGACCGGTGCCGTGCGCACCGCCGAAATCGAAATCGTCTGCCTTCCCGACGAGGATGGCGAGTCGCGCAACCTGGCGCATTTCCTCGAGGTGCTGCGCTCCAAGCTGTGGGAATTGTCGGAGACGGTGACCCGGCAGTATTTCACCCATGCGGTGACCGGCGGCAGGGCCGTCAGTGTCCGGCGGGCCGACACATGGCTGTGATCTACAAAGTCCGGCACGTCACCACCTACGCCTATGCCGAGCCGGTGCTGGTGGCCCATCACCAGGCCCATCTGACGCCGCGCCATGCCAGTTTCCAGACCTCCCACCGCTCGCAACTGCGCATTGATCCGCAACCGGCGGAAATCGACAGCCGCGGCCATGACTATTTCGGCAATCCGGTGACGTTTTTCGGCCTCAGGGATCCTCACCAACGGCTGGTGGTGCAGGCCACCAGCAAGGTCGAGGTGCATGAGCGGATCCCGCCGCCGGCGGCGGCGACACCGCCCTGCGATGCGGCGCTGGGCATGCTGGAGCATCTTTACGGCGAGCTGCTGCTGGAAACCGCCGATGCCCGCTGCGACAGCCCCTACGCGGCGGCCTCCGACGCCATCCGCGACTATGCCCTGCCCAGTTTCCCCGACGGCCGACCGCTGCTCGACTGCCTGCTGGACCTGACGGCGCGGATCCATCGCGACTTCAAATACGATCCGGCGGCGACCAGCCTGGCCACCCCTTTGGCCGAGGTGTTGGAGGACCGCCGGGGGGTGTGCCAGGATTTCGCCCATCTCGGTATCGCCTGCCTCAGGGCCATGGGCCTGCCGGCGCGTTACGTCTCCGGCTATCTGCTGACCAGGCCGCCGCCGGGCAAGCGCAAGCTGCAGGGCAGCGACGCCTCGCATGCCTGGATGTCGGCCTTCGTGCCGGGCGCTGGCTGGCTTGATTTTGATCCGACCAATAATTGCATGGCCAATCTCGACCATGTCACCCTCGGCTGGGGCCGCGACTACGACGACGTCAGTCCATTGCGGGGTGTCGTTCTCGGCGGCGGCGACCATTCACTGAAGGTCGCCGTCGATGTCGAGCCGGTGGTTGCCTGAATTGTCGCCAAGCTAAGCCTACTTTGCTGCAAAAATAAGCACCCTAGGGCGCCGATGGGCAGTCTTATGTCCGGCTGCTCTCTCCTGCGTCATGGCCGGATTTATTCCGGCCATCCACGCGGGATCATAGAAAAGTAAATTGAAACAATGGGTTCTGCGCTGCCGCGTGGATGCCCGTGACAAGCACGGGCATGACGGCTGAGAGGTGGACAGGAATAATTGGGCAGCTCGATAAACCTTTTACCTTCATGCGGTTTAGGCTTTTGACTTTGGCCCATTTCCTGCATTGGATTCCAAGTATTTAATAAATTGGGTGCCGGTATGGGGGTATCTTTTCCCGCGGGTTTGTTGAGCGGTTATGACCGGCGCGAATTCTTCTGCGAACTGACCAGTTCGCGACCGGACAATGCCGATCAGATCGCCATCGTCGTCAACCGTTTGCGCGAAATGGACCTGGCCGACCTGGTGTCGCGGTCGGCCGATGCGGAACGCGATCTGTTCAATCTCGGCATCACCTTCACGGTTTATTCCGAACGTGACGCCATCGACCGCATCCTGCCCTTCGATGTCATTCCGCGTATCATCACGCGCAGCGAATGGGCCCATCTCGAGGCCGGGGTGGTGCAGCGGGTGCAGGCCATCAACCTGTTTCTCCACGATCTTTATCACGGCAAGAAAATTCTCAAGGACAAGGTGCTGCCGGCCGATCTGGTGCTCGGCAACTCCAATTACCGCCCGGAAATGGAGGGCATCGACGTTGCCTGCGGCACCTATGCCCATGTCTGCGGGATCGATCTGGTGCGCGATGAGGCAGGTATCTTCCGCGTGCTCGAGGACAATGCCCGCACGCCCTCCGGCGTTTCCTACGTGGTCGAGAACCGCACCCTGATGATGCGCTCCTTCGCCGATCTGATGGAGGGGATCCGCGTCCGGCCGGTGGATGATTACGGCATCCGGTTGCATGAGGCGATGGCCGCCATCGCACCACCCAGGATCAAGGATCCGCAAGTCGTCCTGCTGTCCCCCGGGATCTACAATTCAGCCTATTTCGAGCATGTGTTCCTGGCCCGTGAAATGGGCGTGCCCCTGGTCGAGGGGCGGGATCTGGTGGTCGAGGACGATCGCGTCTTCATGAAGACCACCAAAGGGCTGGCGCCGGTGCAGACCATCTATCGCCGGCTCAATGACGACTTCCTCGATCCCGAGGTGTTCCGTCCCGACAGCGTCCTTGGGGTGCCGGGCCTGATGCGGGCCTATCGCGCCGGCAAGGTCTCCCTGGCCAATGCGGTGGGCACCGGCGTCGCCGACGACAAGGCGGTCTATGCCTATATGCCGCGCATCATCCGCTACTATCTGGGCGAGGACGCCCTGCTGCCCAATGTCGAAACCTTCATCTGCCGTGAAGCCGAGGGGCTCAACTACACGCTGGACAATCTCGAGAAGCTGGTGGTCAAGCCGGTGGGCGAATCCGGCGGCTACGGGCTGATCATCGGGCCCAAAGCCAGCAGCGGCGAGATTGCCTCTTTCCGCCGCAAATTAAAGGCCGATCCGGGGAATTACATCAGCCAGCCGATGATCGGCCTGTCGGTGGCGCCGACCCTGGCCGGCAATGGCCTGGCGCCGCGGCATGTCGATCTGCGGCCCTTCGCCATCACCGGAAAGGAGACCTGGGTGCTGCCCGGCGGCCTGACCCGGGTGGCGCTGAAGGAGGGGTCGATCGTCGTCAATTCGTCGCAGGGCGGCGGTTCCAAAGATACCTGGGTGCTGGAGTAAGCTGATGGCCAATCTTCTTGCCCGACTGGCCGAAAGCGTGTTCTGGCTGGCTCGGTACATGGAACGGGTGGAAAACATGGCCCGGATCCTCGACGTCACCGAGACCTTCGCCCGTGATCGCAGCGGCCGCAACTGGCTGTCGGTGGTGCAGATCAATTCCGACGACCGGCGGTTCTTCGCCCAGCATCCGACGGCCAGCGCCGAGGCGGTGCTGGAGTTCTATCTGCT
>DUZF01000344.1 GCA_013349665.1 Rhodospirillaceae bacterium
GCTTCCGCCATCAGAATGCCGTCGACCCGGGCTTCGCCGCGGAATTTCCATACATTGCCACGGCTGCGCTCCTTGAAAACATGCACATGCAAACGATCACCCGGCATCACCGGTTTACGGAAACGGGCGTTCTCGACACTCATGAAATAGACCAGCTTGCCTTCCGCCTTTGGACCGAGCGTTCGGACCACCAGCACCGCCGCGGTTTGCGCCATCGATTCGATGATCAGCACGCCCGGCATGATCGGCCGTTGCGGAAAATGCCCCTGGAAATGCGGTTCCGAGGCCGTCACGTTCTTAATTCCGGTGGCGCTGACATCGGGGACGACGTCGATCACCCGGTCCACCATCAGGAACGGGTAGCGGTGCGGAATCATTTGCATGACCTGGTTGATGTCGAGCGATTCGCTGGGTTCCACGGTATCCATCCGGTTCATTCCCTGGTGGTCGGCTTACGGACCATTTTCGTCAAAAAAGCGGTATGGCGCAGCCATTCAACCATCGGCACCGCCGGCGAACCGCCCACCGTCGCCCCCGGGGCAACGTTCTTCATCACTCCGCTTTGGGCACCGACGCGAGCCCCCCGGCCGATATGGAGGTGACCGGTGATACCGGCCTGTCCCCCGACGGCGACAAAATCGTCGACCCAGGTACTGCCCGAGACGCCCGACTGCGCCACAAACACGCAACCGCGCCCAAGCCGCACGTTGTGCCCTATCTGCACGAGATTATCAATCTTGCTGCCCGCCCCGATCACCGTGTCCGGGCCGGCGCCGCGATCAATGGTGCAATTGGCACCGATTTCCACATCGTCACCGATGATGACCCGGCCGAGTTGCGGCACTTTCAGATGGCCCTGGGGCCCCATGGCAAAGCCGAAACCATCCTGGCCGACGCGGACACCGGGATAAAGATTGACCCGATTGCCGATGATGCAGTGGCTGAGCGTGGTCCCGGCACCGATGATACAGGCTTCGCCGATCACCACCCCGCGGCCGATCACCGCATTGGCACAAATCCAGCTGCCGGCGCCGATTTCCGCCCCGGCGCAGATCACCGCCCCGGCCTCGACCCGCGCATCTCCGGCAAGCCGGGCCGCGTCATCGACCACGGCATGCGGCGACACCCCCGGCACCGGCACCGGCGGCGGATAAAAAACGGCGGCCGTCGCCGCATAGGCGCGGTAGGGGTCGTTGGTCAACAGCAGCGCGACGCCGGCGGGAGCCCGCGCAGCCTGGTCGGGATGGACCAGACAGGCGCCGGCCCCTGTGCGGGTGAAACTGTCGATATATTTCGGATTGTCGAGAAAGGTCAGGTCATCGGGTCCGGCAGTATCCAGGGGCGCGACGTCGCTGACCATCCGGGATGGATCCACCCCTTCGGCCAATCGGGCGCCGCACCGCCCGGCCAGATCGGCCAGGCTGAAAGGCCCGGACCGATCGAAGAACCGCGGATCCGCCATGGACTACTGGGACTTTTTCTTGGCCGCGCCGCTTTGTCCCGCGGCCGGAGCCGCTTCCATTTCGAGTTTCGGGGCCGGGAACTCGACATGCGGCACTTTCTTGTCCATCGCCACGACGACGTCCTTGGTGATGTTCATCTTGTCGTCAAACAGGATCACCTGGGTGCGCGGCAGAACCATGGTAAAGCCGTGCGCCTGCGCCACATCCTGCGCCGATTCCAGCATCCCCTTCTGCAGCTGGCCCATGGCCGTGCTGTAGGACTTCTGGAAGGCTTTCTCACGGGCAAAGCTGCGGTTCTTGTACTGGCCGACCTTGGCTTCGAAATCCTTGACCCGTTCGCTGAAGACTTCCTGCGACAGAACCTTTTTCTGCTGCTCGTTGGCCAGATCCTGCTGGGACGACCGCAGTTCGTTTTCTTCCTTGGCGTTTTCCTGAACGAAGGTCTGTTGATACTTCTCGGCCTGGCTCATGACGCTCTTCCCCGCCAGACTGTCGTGGATCACCTGATCAACGTCCAGAACGGCAATCACGGGGGTACCCTGCTGCGCGCCGGCGGCAACCGGAGCGATTACCGCGGCGATGCCGAATAGACCGGCGGCAACATGCCGACGACAGAAAAACAGGATCGATTTCATTAGAACCTCGTGCCGAAATTAAGACGGAAAATTTGCGATTGGTCGCCCTGCTGTTTGATCAGCGGCATGCCCAGATCGATATTGATCGGGCCCATGGGCGACTTCCAGACGATGCCGCTGCCGACCGTCAGACGGGGCGACGAAGATTGCAGGACGCTGTTCTTGGGCACCGAGGAGTCGGTCGAGCCGATACTGCCGGCATCACTGAACACCTTGCCCTGAACCCCCAGTTCCTTGGGCAGGCCAAGCGGGAACTTGACTTCGGCGGTGGCGGTGGCCTGCCACAGGCCACCCAGCGCATCGCGGGTGGTGGGATCACGCGGGCTCACCCCGGCTTCGCGGAAGCCGCGGAAGGAATCGCCGCCCAGATAAAAGCGCTGGTTGATGCGGATCGGCGAATTGTTCAGGGCCGTCATATAACCGCCGCTGGTGGCCAACAGCATTACCGTGTTTTCACCCAGCTTGATGTATTCGCCGGCACCGGCGCTGTTGCGCAGGAAATGCTCGGACCCGCCGAGGCCGGCCACTTCGTTGCCGAAGCGCAGGTAATAGCCGCTGGTCGGATCGACCTTGCTGTCGCGGCGGTCATACAGCACCGAATGGCCGAGCGACGACATGGTGGTGATGCCCTTCTGGTCCAGGATGTAGATCGAGGCCGTCGGGTCGATGTTGCTGACGTTGGTGACGCTCAACGTATATTTGAACGAATGGCTCAAATACTCGTTATAGTAGTACCCGGCGCGCAGATCGCCGCCGGCCGTGCTGGCGGAATAGACCAGCGACTGCTGCGGGCTGGTGCGGGTGGCGAAGAGGTCGAAGCCGGCGGCCACCCTGCGATCAAGGAAATAGGGCTCGGTAAAGCCGAGGCTCAACTGCGTGCGCTTGATGGCCAGAGAGGCGTTGACGTTCAGGTCCTGGCCGCGCCCCAGCAGGTTGCGTTCGCGGGCGCCGATATCCAGCAGAGCGCCGACGGCGCTTGACCAGCCGATGCCGAAGGACAGTTCGCCGGTCGACTTCTCGGTGACGTCGACCTTGATCACCGTGCGATCCGGCGAGGTCTCCGACGGCTGGGCATTGACCTCGGCCTTTTCGAAGAAGTTGAGATCCTTCAGCCGTTCGCGCGAGCGTCGCAGCTTGGCCGAGTTGAAGGCGTCGCCTTCGACCAGGCGGAACTCGCGGCGGATGACCTTGTCCAGTGTCCGCACATTGCCCTGGATGTCGATGCGTTCGACGAAGACCCGCGGCCCCTCATGGACATCGAAGGTGATGTCGACGATATGCTCCTGGCGGTGACGGACGAACACCGGCTTGATGTCGATGAAGGCGTAACCCTTGTTTCCGGCTTCGTCGGTCAGCGTCTGGATGGTGGATTCCACCAGGTCGGCGTTGTACCAGTCGCCGCTCTCGATCTTGGTGATGCTGGCCTGCAAATCCTCGGCCTTGAGCTCGCGGATGGCGCTTTTCACATCGAGCTTGCCGAGGTGATAACGCTCGCCTTCCTCAAGGCCGAAAGTAATGAAAAACCGCTCCCGGTCCGGCGACAGCTCGGCCACCGAGGAAATCACGCGGAAATCCGCATAGCCGTTCTTCAGATAGAAGCGGCGCAGTAATTCGCGGTCGTAATTAACCTTATCCGGGTCGTAGGTGTCGTCCGAACTGAGAAACCGATACCAGCGCTCTTCCTTTGTTTGCAGGATTTCGCGCAAGGCGGAGTCCGAATACTCGCGGTTACCGACGAAGTCGATGCGGGTCACATTGGTGGACGGACCTTCGTTGATCTCGAAGACCAGATCGATGCGGTTCTGCGGCAGCTCGATGATTTTCGGATCGACACTGGCGGCGAAACGGCCGTTGCGACGATAGATGTCGAGGATGCGCTTGACGTCGCCCTGCACCTTGGTCCGCGTATAGACGGTGCGCGGCTTCAACTGGACCTCGGTCTGCAGCTGGTCGCTCTTGACCCGCTTGTTCCCCTCGAAGGCGATGCGGTTGATGATGGGGTTTTCCACCACCTTCACCACCAGGCTGTCGCCCTCGCGGCGGATCGACACATCGGCGAACAGGCCGGTGGCGTAGAGGCTTTTCAGCGTCTTGTCGATCTTGTTCTCGTCGAAGGGATCGCCTTCCGCCACCGACAAATAGGAACGGATGGTTTCGGGTTCGATTCGCTGGTTCCCCTGGATGGAGATTTGCTGAATCTGCCCGGCCGCCAACGCCCCGAAAGGGAGCGTCGCCGCCAACAGAACACCCATGACCACAACCGCCAGCCAGGACCTAAAAAAGACCGACAAGACTCCCCCTAACCTAGCGACGTCGTCAGGAAACCAAACTCTTCAGAAATTCCCACACCCGCAAATCAACCAGGTCATTGCGGGTCGCGAGCAGCATCAAGGCGAATACCAGAATCAGGCCGACTCGGAAACCATATTCTTGCGCCTTTGCTCCCAACGGGCTGCCTTTCAAAGCTTCGACAGCATAGAAGAGCAAATGGCCGCCGTCGAGCATCGGCACCGGGAAAAGATTGATCAGGCCAAGATTGATGGACAACAGGATCGTATAAAAGACAACACTGCTGACCCCCAGCTTGGCCGCCTGCCCTGCTCCCTTGGCAATCCTCAGCGGACCGCCCAGTTCATCGGTCTGGCGGGTCCCGGCCAGCATCTGCCCCAGCCCGGTGAGAGTGGTCGACACCATTTCGGCGGTTTCCCGCACCGCCGCGCCGACGGCGGAAACCGGACCGTGGGAAATAACCTCGGTGGCGCCGCTATCGGCGACAATGCCGAGAACCGGCGTCTTGTGCACATTGCCGAAGGGGTCCTTGATTTCCGTCACCCGCGGCTGGGCGACAATAGTCACCGACTGGCCGTCGCGGGTCACCACCAGGGTCACCGGCTCACCCACCGTCAGACGGACGATGCGCTGCAGATCCTGGAAGCGTCCGATCTCCTGGCCCTGTGCGGCCACAATCCGATCGCCGACCTGCAGTCCGGCCTCGGCGGCAGCGCTGTCGGCCTGCACCTGACCGATCACCGGCGCCGTCTTCGGCTCGCCGTAAATCATGAACATCACCGCCAGGGCAATGATGCCGAACAGAAAATTGGCGATCGGTCCGGCGGCGACGATGGCGGCGCGCTGATGGACCTTCTTGGCGGGAAAGGCGACCTTGGCCTCTTCGGCGGTAAACTGGCGCTGATGGTCCGGCTGACTGGCCGCATCGGCGTCACCGAACATCTTCACATAGCCGCCGAAGGGCAGCGAACCGATCTTCCAGCGGGTTCCCGATTTGGCCGTGCGCCCCCAGATTTCCGGGCCGAAACCGATGGAAAACACCTCGACCCGGACCCCCATCCAGCGGGCGACCAGGAAATGGCCGAGTTCATGAACGAACACCACCACCGTCAGGATAACCAGAAAGACGATGACGTAGTCCCAGATACCGATCAGAAAATGCAAAGGCGTCACCAGCGAAATCAGTGGTTGGAACGCAGGATGACCGCGCCGGCGACCCGGCGGGCCTCGCCGTCGAGGGCAAGCACGTCGGCCAGGGTTTCGACGGCGACGCCGTCAAGCTCGGCCAGGACCGTCTCGACCACCCGGGCGATCTCCAGAAAACCGATGTGGCGTTCCAGGAAGGCCTGCACCGCCATTTCATTGGCGGCATTGAAGATGGTGGGGGCGCCGCCCCCGGCGCGCAAGGCCTCGCGCGCCAGACGCAGGGCGGGAAAGCGCTCGGGGTCGGGAATTTCGAAGGTCAGGCTGCCGATCGCCGCCAGATCCAGCCGGCGACCCGGTGTCGCCATGCGGTCCGGCCAGGCCAGCGCATAGGCGATGGGGGTGCGCATGTCGGGGGTGCCGAGCTGGGCCAGCACGGATCCGTCGACATAGGCCACCATGCTGTGCACCACCGACTGCGGATGCACCAGGATGTCGATCTGCTGCTCCGGCAGGCCGAACAGATGATAGGCCTCGATCAGTTCCAGCCCCTTGTTCATCATGGTCGCCGAATCGACCGAGATCTTGGCGCCCATGTCCCAGTTGGGATGGGCCACCGCCTGTTCCGGCGTCATCTTCGCCATCGCCTCGCGGGTGGCGGTGCGGAAGGGGCCGCCGGAGGCGGTCAGAATGATCTTTTCGATCTTGTCCTTCTGGGTAAAGTCGAACACCTGGAAGATCGCCGAATGTTCGGAATCCACCGGCACGATGGTGGCGCCGGCGGCC
>DUZF01000261.1 GCA_013349665.1 Rhodospirillaceae bacterium
AAAATGCTGGAAGCCAAGGTCAAGGCGATGCAAGCTTCCACACCGGCCCTGAAAGCCCTTTACGACACCCTGACCCCGACCCAGCGCACGACGCTGGACAAAATGCACCATGGCCATCCCGGCGGTCACGGCGGCGGCGAAATGGGCATGGGAATGGGCATGGGCATGGGCATGCATCAGGGACCGAACCACTAAACCACAGGACGCAAGTCACCATGAACCGTTCGTCGAAACTCCTTCTCTCGGCCTTCGCCATTGGCCTGCTCGCCCTGCAGCCGGCTTTCGCCGATGAGCATTGGCGGGGAGGATAATGGCGCCGCGAAGGCCATTCCGATCATTGGCGGGGAGGCCGCTGGGAACGCAGCTGGCATGAAGGACGGCTCGGTTGGTGGTGGGTGGTGGGTCCGGCCTGGTACTATTACCCGACCCCGGTCTATCCCTATCCGGAACCGCCGGTGGTGGTGGTAACCCCACCGCCGCCGGCGCAGATCCCGCCCCAATATTATTACTATTGCCCCAATCCCCGCGGTTATTACCCGAACGTTCCACAATGTTTTAGCGGATGGCAGCTGGTTCCGGCCGCCGCCGCAGCGCCGCCGCCGCCGGTCATCGTCGCCCCGCCGCCGCCGGCCGCGCCACCGCCATCCTCGGGCGGCATCGACAAGACCACAGGCGGCACCGTGCTGGGGGCGATCGGCGGCGGTCTGGCGGGATCCCAGATCGGTCATGGATCGGGCAAACTGGCGGCAACCGCCGCCGGCACCATCCTCGGCGCCCTGATTGGCCACGAGGTCGGGGCGTCCCTCGACCGCGCCGACCAGGTGGCCGCCGCCAACGCCGAACGGGCCGCCTATACAGCGCCGCTGGGTCAGCCGATCGCCTGGAACAATCCGGAAAACGGCCATTCCGGCACCATAACGCCGACCCGCGACGGACAGGATCAGGGCGGCAACTACTGCCGCGAGTTCCAACAGTCCATCGTCGTCAACGGCAAATCCGAACAGGCCAATGGCTCCGCCTGCCGGCAGCCCGACGGCTCGTGGAAACTGATGGATCGCTAAAACACATAGTGAGCGACATCGAGGATCAGGCTACCGCCACCCGCCAACTCGCCGGGCGGCGCGATATGCCATTCCCACTGCGCCCCAGGCGGCGGCAGCACTACACCGGATAACGGCTGTTCGGTCGACAGCAATTGGCCCTGACGGTCGAACCGCCGACGGCGCCATTCGGTGATCAGACAGGCGGTGCCGGTTCCCCCGGCGAGATCGTCGACATGCCCCTGCAACAGCTTGCGCGTCGCCTCCGGCGCCGGCGAACCGAAATGGGCGGCCGGCTGCAGCGGCAACTGGCTCAGCAGATTGGCCGACACCACCAGATCCGCGGCCGGCAGCGTTTGCCGCCAGCGACCGGTCGCCGCCGCCGTCCCTGACCAATCCAAGCCGGCATCAAAGCCGAGCAGGTCATGCTCGAACAGGCGGACATTGGCCAGCGCCGCCGCCCGCCGACGAGCCCTCGCAGGGTGGAAGACATCCACCAGCACCACCTCGGCAAAGGCATCGGCCAGGTCCTCCAGCGGAATATCGAACAGCGGCCCCGACCCCAGCACCACCGCCAGTCCGCGCCCGGGACAGACGTCGCAAGCGGCCCGGATGACGCGGTGACAGTGGGTCAGATGGCCGGTCCAGGCCGCCCGGCATCGCCGATATCGCGCCTCGATGGCGACGGTTTCATAGACATAGCCGTGGCGGCGGGCATAGCGACTGGCCGGTGCCAGACAGGAGGCGAGGAGTTCCCGGAACATGGCGATTCAACAAGGGTGGAATTGTTTGCGAATGTCGAGTATAGTCGACCGTCGGCAGAATGCCGTACTGTATTCGCATGCTCTCAAGAATGGAGCTTTGTCATGCTTACACCTATTCAACAGACAACTTTACCCCTCGACCCGGTGCGACAACAGATCACGCCGCAAGCCCCTGTCGCTGCGCCGCCGCCGCCGCCGCAGGCGGAGGCTCCGGTGCAACCGGGCGCCACGGCAAAGGACAAGTTCAATCCCAACGACGGTGGCCGCAACAGCGGCGGCCGGGATAATGCCGAGCAGGAACAGCAGAAGGCGCTGATCGCCGACAGCCTGCACGCCGCCTATGAGCGCCTGACGCAGTTGCAGCAAGCCGCCAGCCAGGCGCTGCAGGCCGGCGATGCGCGACTGGCGAAGGAAGCCGCCCAGGAAGCCGCCCAGGTGGCCAGCACCATCCAGAATACCGTCGGGCAACTGCCGCTGGTGGATTTCTCCGCGATCGCCATTGCGGCTCAGCAGATGCAGCAAAGCCAGGCAGCTTCGCCGGGGTCGGCAACAACAAGCGTCTCCATCGACCTGCCTGCCGTCCTCGACACCGCCCGCGCCGGACTGGGAACGGCGATTTCGGTGGTCGATACCGCCGCCAGTATACCCAATCAGCAGACGCAGGACCGCGTGGCCCTGGACGGAATGCGCCAGCAGGTGCTTAACGCCATGGCCGGCCTGGAAATCGTCGCCGCCAAGATTACCGACGCGCAGCCGGCACCCCGCAGCGGCGGCACCAAACGGGTCGACATCAAGGCCTGATGGCTCACGCCTTGACGGTCGGCAACCGTTCGCGCAGATAGCGGCGAATGATCTTGCCGCTGGGTGTGCGCGGCAGATCCTGCGCGAAATAGATTTCATGCGGCACCAGCCCGCCGCCGAGATGGTCGCGCGCATAGGCCCATAATTCGCAGCGCAGCGCGGCACCCGGCTCGAAACCGGGATTGACGGCGACAAAGGCGACGATGCGCTGGTTCAACTTCGCGTCCGGCCCCCCGACGACGCCGGCCTCCGCCACCGCCGGATGGGACATCAGCACCGCCTCCACCTCGAAGGGACCGATAGTGCGGCCGGCGGATTTGATGACATCGTCCTTGCGGCCAAGAAACCAGAAATAACCCTCGGCATCGCGGCGCACGCGGTCACCGGTCAGGTGCCAGCCATCGATCTCTTCCGGAATACGGCCGATTTCTCCGCCAAGGCAGCGCCAGGCCGGCAGATGGTCGGCCTTGACGGCCAGTTCGCCCAGCCCTTCGCCGGTCCCGCCCATAATCGCCATGCCGCCGTCGTCGAGGCGGCTGGCCAGGGCCAGCAACATGCCGGGAACAGCCCGCCCCATACTGCCTGGACGCGGCGCCTGCGCGGGATCATGGGCCAGGACGATGGCCCCGGTCTCGGTCTGCCACCAGGTGTCGCGGAACGGAACCCCGAGGACCGTCGCACCCCATTCGACGGCGTCGGGAGACAACGGCTCGCCGACACTGGCGGCCAGACGCAAGGCACGAGGCCGATAGCGCCGTGCCGGCGCGGCACCGGCGCCGATCAGACAGCGGATCACCGAGGGCGAGGTATACCACACCGACACCGGCTGATCCTCGAGCACCGACAGGCAGCGGGTCGGCCGCGGCATCGCTTCGTCGAGCAGGATGGCGGCGCCGCAAGCCAGCGGCGCGATGATGCCGTAGGCGCTGTGGGTCACCCAACCCGGTTCCGCCGTGCACCAGAGCATATCCTGGGATCCCAGCGAAAAGGCGGCGCTGGCGCTGGCGGCGATGGCCGCCACCAGCGTACCGTCATGGATCACCGCCTTCGGTTGTGCCAGGCCTCCGGCCACCGCGGCCGTCGTCCCGCTGGTGAAATGCATGACGCCGGAACGCCCGCGTTTGTTCTGCGGCATGGGCGGATCCGTCTCGTCGGCCAATTCGGCCTCGAGGGAACGGGTGCCGGCGGCGCCCGCCTCGCCGGTCAGCAACACCTCCGCCAGATGGTTGAGGAGATCGCGTTTCATCGCCACGGCTGTGGCGTAGGTCCCGCCATCGGTGATCAGGATCCGCCCCTTGCACAGCATCAGGCGGACGAACAGCGGATCGGGACCGAGATCGCGGAACACCGGACAATAGACCCCCCCGGCTTTCCAGATGCCGAGAGCGGCAAAAACGGTCTCGGGCCGGCGGCCGGTCATCACCACCACCACCTCGCCCGCTTTCAGGCCAAGACGCCGAAGCATCCGCGCATAGCGCTCAGCCATGCGATCGAGGTCCTGGTACGTGTAATCCCGGATGTCGCCGTCCTGGGACAGCCAGCGCAGCGCCAACTCCCCGGACCGCCCGCCCAGGCATTGGATGGCTGTCAGTTCAAGGGGGTCAACGTCCTGCATGAAGCCGTTTCAAAACTGCGATCGGTTATCTTGACCCCAGCGACGAGGTTCTGGCAAGAGGACCCTGCGTCCCGCTCCGTCAGAGATGGAAATGTCCCTTGGCGGCGTCGGGTTGCATCCCGGTGCTGTTCCAGGTTAGGCTCCGGCGGAGGATTGGGATGTGACATGAATCCAGCGCTGACCACCAAATATGATTTGCGATTGCCTCGCTACACCTCCTATCCCACCGCACCGCATTTCAGTCCCGCGGTCGGGCCCGACCGCTATGGCCAGTGGCTCTCCGAACTGCCGGAGGATGGCCGCCTGTCGCTTTACCTGCATATCGCCTATTGCGCCGAAATGTGCTGGTTCTGCGGCTGTCACACCAAGATCACCCGCCAGTATGCGCCGATCGCCGACTACATGGATTGCCTCTGGCGCGAGATCGACATGGTGGCGGGCCGGCTGCCGCGACGGATGGCGGCCAGCCATGTGCATTTCGGCGGCGGCAGCCCAACCATCCTGACCCCTGACGATTTCGTCGCCACCATCGACCGTTTGCGCCGCCGCTTCGCCGTCCTGGCCGATGCCGAGATCGCCGTCGAACTGGATCCGCGCACCGCCGATGAGGACTATGTGGCGGCCATGGCCGGCAGTGGGGTAACCCGCGCCAGTATCGGCGTCCAGGACTTCAACCCGCAGGTCCAGCAGGCCATCAACCGCATCCAGCCTTATGACGTGACGGCGCAGGTCATCACCTGGCTGCGCCGTTACGGGGTTCCCGAGATCAATATGGACCTGGTCTATGGCCTGCCCCATCAGACCGCCGAGAGCCTGACGGAAACCATCGATCTGGCGGTCGGCTTCACCCCCAGGCGGATCGCCCTGTTCGGCTATGCCCATGTGCCGTGGATGAAGAAGCATCAGCGCCTTATCCCCGACGCCTCCCTGCCGGACATGGCCGAGCGCTGGCGCCAATACCAGACCGCTACCGCGCGTCTGGTAGAGCATGGCTATGTCCAGGTCGGCCTGGACCATTTCGCCAGGACCGACGACGAAATGGCGATGGCCCTGGCGGAAAACCGGCTGCACCGCAACTTCCAGGGATATACCACCGACAGCGCGTCGATCCTCCTCGGATTCGGCGCTTCCGGCATCGGCTCGCTGCCGCAGGGCTATATCGCCAACGAAGGCGCCATCCACAGCTATAAGGACATGATCCGCGGCGGTCGCCTGGCCACCGCCAGGGGCGTGGCGGTGTCGCCCGACGATCTGTTGCGCCGGGCGATGATTGAACGCCTGATGTGCGATCTGAAACTCGACGTCGACGCCGTCTGCGCCGGTTTCGGTGCCGATCCGGCGCAATTCGACGGCGATCTTGCCGGCCTGAGCGAACTTGAATCGGATGGTCTGCTGGTGCGCGACGGCAGGCGAATCGCCATGACCGACGCCGGCCGGCCGCTGGTGCGCGCCGCCTGCGCCGCCTTCGACCGCTATCTGCGGGCCGGCGAAGCCCGTCATTCCAAGGCCGTGTGATCAGATCAGTCCGCGGGCCCGGATCTCGGCGGCGACATCGAATGCCGGATTGAGCGGCGCATGCCGCCAGGGCGTCGGATCGCCACCCAGCGGCCGGGCGTAACCCAACTCGTAGAGAAGCTGATGCAGTCTGGCATGCTTGGCGCTGGCCACCCCCGGCGGCGCGAAGATATAGACAGGCACGCCGGTGGCGCAGGCTTCCGTGCACATGTTCATCGAATCGCCGGTAACCACCACCGCGTCGGCCTGCGCCAGCATGGCCAGATAGGGATTTTCCGCACCGTCCGTCCAGGGATGGAAATAGCGCGGCTCGGGAATGCCCTCGGCGATCTGCGCCTCAAGGCTGCGACCGGTCCGCCGGCTGGTGGTGATCATCAGCCTGGCCCCCAGACCTGACGCCAGGGCCAGGGTCTCGGCCACCAGCCGACGCCCGTGAGCAGGGGTGAAGCGGCAGTCCTTGGTCGCCCCGCCCACCGACAGCATCACCCGCGGCCCGGGGCCCTCGAGCAATCGGCCCCGCCACTGTGCCTCGGCCTCGGCCAGCAGACGCGACCCGACGCGATGGCAGGACCC
>DUZF01000189.1 GCA_013349665.1 Rhodospirillaceae bacterium
AGGGCGCCTATGTCCGCTATCCGGTGGCCGATCTGTTCCGGCTGGTGGTGCTGGCCAGCGCCCGCCGCCGCTGCCTGGTCATCGGCGAGGACCTTGGCACCGTGCCGGACGGCTTCCGCGAACGCATGTCGGAGGCCGGCGTGTTGGGCTACCGCCTGCTGGTCTTCGAACAGGACGGACAGAGATTCAAGGCCCCCGGGGATCTGCCGGAGGAGGCCCTGGTGACCTTCGGCACCCACGATCTGCCCAGCCTGGCCGGCTGGTGGGCGGGTATCGACATCGCCCAGCGCCGTGCCCTGGCGCTGTATCCCGAGACGGCGATGGCCGACGGGGAAGCCCGCGAGCGGGAGCTGGCGCGCAGCCGGTTGGTCGCCGCCCTGGTCGCCGCCGGCCTGCTCGACCGACGCTTTCCCACCGCCGGGCCGCTGTCCACCGCCCAGGCCAGGCGTCTGGCGCGGGCGGTCTACGGATATCTCGGGCGCTCGAAGGCCAGGCTGCTGATGGTCCAGTTCGAGGATCTTCTCGGCCTGTCGACGCAGATGAACCTGCCCGGAACCGTCGATCAGCACCCCAATTGGCGCTGCCGTCTGCCGATGCCCGTCGAGGCCATGTTCGACGACCCGGGGCTGAAGGCGGTTGTCGAAGATCTGAACGACCGGTAATCATCCCTTCTTTCGACCTTGACTCGGTATGGCCGAACGAGGCTGCATTGCCGGGTTACCCAAGGCATCACTCAGGAGCGTATATGGCATTCCCCCGAGGCCCGGCGGCGGCACCGTCGCAGCGGACCGCCGCCAACGATGTGGCGGCCATCAAGCAGAGCCTTTGCGACCATATGATCTATTCGGTAGGCAAGGATCCGCTGACGGCCACCTCGCGCGATTGGTTCCTGGCCGCCGCCTACGCTTTGCGCGACCGCCTGATCGGTCAGTGGATGCGGACCATGCGCGGCTATTACGACCATGACGTCAAGCGCGTCTACTACCTGTCCATGGAGTTCCTGGTCGGCCGCGCCATGACCAATGCGATGATCAATCTCGGCATTTACGACGCCTTTCGCGAGGCCGTCGGCGAACTTGGCTATGATCTCGACGAACTGCAGAGCTGGGAGGTCGAGCCGGCGCTCGGCAATGGCGGCCTGGGGCGGCTCGCCGCCTGTCTGGTGGACAGCATGGCGACGCTGGGCATCCCCGGTTTCGGCTACGGCATCCGCTATGAATTCGGCATGTTCACCCAGCATATCGAGCAGGGCTGGCAGGTCGAGGCACCGGAAAACTGGCTGCGCTACGGCAATCCCTGGGAGTTCCAGCGTCCGGGAGTGATGTATCCGGTGCGTTTCGGCGGTCGCGTGGTGCGCTATCGAGACGCCGACGGGCGTTGGCGCCATCAATGGGTGGACGCCGAGGAACTGATGGCCATGGCCTATGACATGCCGGTGCCGGGATATGGCGGCGGCACGGTCAATAATCTGCGCTTGTGGGCCGCCAAATCGACCCGTGAATTCAATCTGAAATACTTCAATCAGGGCAACTATATCGAGGCCGTCCGCGACAAGAACGAGTCGGAAAACCTCTCCAAGGTGCTTTACCCCAGCGATTCGACGGCGCGCGGCCGGGAACTCAGGTTCCGGCAGGAATTCTTTTTTGTTTGCGCCTCGTTGCAGGACATCATCGCCCGTTTCCGCCGCAATCACAGCAGTCTGGAGATGTTGCCCGACCGGGTGGCCATCCAGCTCAACGACACCCATCCGGCGATGACCATCGCCGAGCTGATGCGCATCCTGCTCGACGAGCATCATCTGGAATGGGAAGCCGCCTGGAGCATCACCACCCGAACCTGTGCCTACACCAATCACACCTTGTTGCCGGAAGCCCTGGAAACCTGGCCGGTGGATCTGTTCGAACAGCTGCTGCCGCGGCATTTGGAAATCATCTTCGAAATCAACCAGCGCTTCCTCAACGACGTGCGGCATAACTGGCCGGGCGACGCCGAGGTGCTGCGGCGTCTGTCGCTGGTCGACGAGGATGGCGGACGGCGCGTCCGCATGGCGCATCTGGCGGTGGTCGGCTCGCATTCGGTGAACGGCGTCGCGCAGATCCATACCGATCTGATGAAAAGCACCATCTTCGCCGATTTTGAACGCTTCCAGCCGGGTAAGATCAGTTGCAAGACCAACGGCATCACGCCGCGTCGTTGGCTGCTGGCGGCCAATACCCCCTTGGCCGGGCTGATCACCTCTTCCATCGGCGACGGCTGGATTGCCGATCTCAGCCGGCTGCGGGATCTGGTTCCGCTGGCCGAGGTGGCCGCCTTCCGCCGTGCCTTCGCCGCCGCCAAACTGGCCAACAAAGAGCGTCTGGCGGAAGTCATCGAACAGCGCCTCGGTATCCCGGTGAGTACCGCCTCGCTGTTCGACGTCATGGTAAAGCGGATGCATGAGTACAAGCGGCAGTTGCTCAACGTCCTCTATGTGGTCACCCGCTATAACCGCATTCGGTCCAACCCCTCGGCCTTCTGGCTGCCGCGCACGGTGATCATCGGCGGCAAGGCAGCGCCCGGCTATCAGATGGCCAAGCTGATCATCAAGCTGATCAACGACATCGCCGACGTCATCAACAACGACCCCCTGGTGGGCGACCGGCTCAAGCTGGTGTTCGTTCCCAATTACAATGTGTCGACCGCCGAAATGATCATTCCGGCGGCCGATCTGTCGCAGCAGATCAGCACCGCCGGCACCGAGGCCTCGGGGACCGGCAACATGAAGCTGGCGCTCAACGGCGCCCTCACCATCGGTACCTGGGACGGCGCCAATGTCGAGATCTGCGAGGAGGTCGGCGCCGACAACATGTTCCTGTTCGGCCTGACCGCTCAGGAGGTGGCGCGTGAGCGCCGCGCCGGCTGGGACAGCCAGGCGGCCATCGCCGCCAATCCGGAACTGGCGCAGGTTCTCGAGATGATCGCTTCCGGGTATTTTTCGCCCGAGCAGTGCGACCGCTACCAGCCGGTGGTCGACGGTCTGGTCCTGGGCGGCGACCCCTACCTGCTGACCGCCGACTATCCGGCCTATGTGGCGACCCAGGAACGGGTCGACCTGCTCTATCGCCAGCCCGAGGAATGGACCCGGCGCGCCATCCTCAACGTCGCCCGCATGGGCAAGTTCTCGTCGGACCGCACGGTGGCCGAATACGGCGCCGAGATCTGGGGGGTGCCGGCCAGGTAGGATGGGGCGTCAACCAGTTTCAAATTACGCGGTTTTCAGAGCTATTGACGGTTCTGGTCTCCCTCTCGCGCCGACGCCTGACGGCTATTGTGGCCTGGTCAGGGCCGGTGGGGCCCCTTCCTCTCCCGGTTCCCGGAGAAGATCGGATTTGACCGACGGCGTGGCCGCCTTGGCCGTCGCCGCCGGCGCGGCGGCTTTCACCGGTGTCGATTTTTCGGATCTGAGGCGGCCTTCGATGGCGTCGATGGCCTCGGCCGGCAGGCGCCGTTTCAGCGCCGCGATGGCGATCTGCGGCTGGAAGGCCATATCGTTTTCCTGCAGTTCCACCGCGTCGCCGTTCTGCGAGCGTCGATACCAGTAATAGGCTTCGCGGTCGTTGGGCGGCATACCCCAGCCGGCCTCGAAGGCGGCCCCCAGCATGTATTGCGCCGCCGGCTGGTTGTGCCGGGCGGCGGTGGTCAGCCATTTGACGCCCTCCACCGGGTCGCGGGCGACGCCGCGACCGCGCAGGATCATGCGGCCGATGGCGTATTCGGCATCAGGCTGTGACCCGGCCTGAGCCGCCTGGCGATATAGCCGCATCGCCTCAGCCAAGTCTTTGCGTCCAGCCTTCCCGGATTCATACATTATTCCTAAAGCGTAAAGTGCATCCGGGTTGTTGCTGGCGGCGGATTTTTCATACCATTCTTTGGCTTTTCCAAAATCAGCCCCGGTTCCCAGGCCGAACTGGTAAAGATAGCCAAGAGAGTATTGTGATTTTGGGTCTCCGTCGGCGGCACCTCGCTGCCAGATCTCCAGCGCTTTTGCGTAGTCTTCGCGTTGAAGGGCTGCTACGCCGTCATCAAATTGCGCCCATAGCGGAGACAGGCAAAAGCCGTAAATCAGTGCCGTTGTAGACAGTAAGAGCAGTGGATTCTTCATGGGGCAGTTATAGTCTCTGGGTGGCTCAAAGTCACGTCTCGCTCTTCCCCTTTAACAGGTGTGCGAATTAATCGCATACACGCAAAAGTTGCTGACGGAAAGGGGCTTGTAATTAGTGTATTGCATTCGTAACTGCAAAACTGCAGGATTGCACCTACCGATGCTCACAGACGGGGAGGGTCTGGGTGCAGGTTTCACGCCTTGGTATTGCATCGCTGGTATTTGCGGCCGTAGTGGCAATTTCCGCACAGGCGGGCGCATTGCAATGTGTGCCCTTCGCCCGCGAGGTATCGGGAATCAGCATCAGAGGCGACGCCTGGACCTGGTGGAGCGCCGCTGTCGGTCAATATGACCGCGGCCAGGCGCCGCGCATCGGCGCCGTGGTGGTGTTCAAGAAACATGGGGCCATGCGCTACGGCCATGTGGCGGTGGTGACCCGGGTCATCAACAACCGCGAGGTGCTGGTCGACCACGCCAACTGGGCGCCGCACCGCGGTCGCGGTCGCGGCCAGATCGCCAAGATGGTGGCGGTCACCGATATTTCCCCGAGAAACGACTGGACCGAGGTCCGGGTATGGAACCTGGCGACCCGTGACTACGGGACCCGCGTCTATCCGACTTATGGTTTTGTCTATCCGAAATCCGGCGATGCCCGCCTGCAGGAGGCGGCGCTCAGGATCGAGACGCCGTCCCGCATGGTCGTGGCACGGCCGCAACACCCGCCGGCCCCCCAATTGGCCACCGTTGATCTGCAGATCGCCAAAGCCCTTGCGGCCGCCGCGGTTCCCGCTCCGACGCCGGTTCCGGCTCCGGTTCCGGTCACGGTTCAGGCTGTCGCCCCGGTTCCGGCCCCGGCCCCGGCCCCGGTTGTCGCCGTCGTCGCCGCCCCGGCTCCTCTTCCGGTCGTGGTTCAGCCGCCGCCTCCCCCGCCGGCCGCTCCGGTGACCCTCGCCTCCCTGTCCGCCGAGGAGGATCTGGCCCTGGCCAGGCGCTTCGGAGCAGGTCGTTATTGAGGGCCTAAAATCTTTCGTCATATCGACGACAGTCCTTGCACAATCTCATCTGTGCGACGCATCCTCCCTGACGACGTGCGACCTCTAAAAGTAAAGGGTTTATTTCGATGACTGCAGGACAGATGGCCGACGCCATCCGCTTTCTGGCCGCCGACGCCGTGGAGAAAGCCAAATCCGGCCATCCCGGCATGCCGATGGGGGCCGCCGACATGGCGACGGTGCTGTTCACCCGGTTTCTCGCTTTCGATGCCAAGGCGCCCCGCTGGCCCAATCGCGACCGCTTCGTGCTGTCGGCCGGGCACGGCTCGATGCTGCTTTATGCCCTGGCCTATCTCACCGGCTATGATGACGTCGACATCGAGCAGCTCAAACGGTTCCGTCAAATGGGGGCCCGCACCGCCGGTCATCCGGAATACGGCCATGTGGCCATAGCCGAAACCACCACCGGTCCGCTTGGCCAGGGCCTGGCCAACGCGGTCGGCATGGCGCTGGCCGAAAAGATGCAGGCGGCCCGGTTCGGTGCCGATCTGGTGAACCATCGCACCTGGGTCATCGCCGGCGACGGCTGCCTGATGGAGGGGATCAGCCAGGAGGCGATTTCGCTCGCCGGTCATCATCGCCTGAACAAGCTGGTGGTGTTGTGGGACGACAACCGGATCTGCATCGACGGACCGACCAGCCTGTCGGTCAGCGATGATCAGTTGGCGCGGTTCCGCGCCAGCAACTGGGACGCCGTCGCCGTCGACGGCCATGACCAGCGGGCTATCGCCGCCGCCCTCGAAGCCAGCCTGTCGGCCGAACGCCCGACCCTGATCGCCTGTCGCACGGTGATCGGTTTCGGCGCGCCGACCAGGGCCGGTTCGGAGAAAAGCCATGGCTCCCCCCTGGGGGCCGAGGAAATCGCCGGGGCGCGGGTGGCGCGCGACTGGCCGCATGAGCCTTTCGTCGTTCCGGCGCCGTTGCTGGAGGCCTGGCGGGCCGCCGGGCGCCGCGGCGAAGCGGCGCGGCAGGCCTGGGAAAAACGTCTGGCGGCGGCCGAACCGGCCTGCCGTGAGGCCTTCGGCCGGGCCGTCAATGGTCCGCCGGCCTCGGCCTGGCGGGCCGCCGCCGCCGATTTCAAGGCCAAGATGCTT
>DUZF01000339.1 GCA_013349665.1 Rhodospirillaceae bacterium
CATCTTGCTGATCTCAGCGGCAAGATCGATACCGCGAAATCCAATGTCCACCCCGTGCGCGGGGAGCAGGAATACCTGCCCATCTTTCGCTCGCTGGGCAGCGAGATCGGTCACTTGCCACCCCCGCTGCCTCATGATTTGGTAATGTGGTACACAGCGTTAACTGTGGCTTTGGAACGTGCTCGCGCCTTGCACGACTTGACCCTGCGAAACACAGGGAGCGACGCCGCGTACATTGCCGAGCTGGCCCAGGACCAGATCGACGATCTCTCCAACCTTGGTAGCAGATCAAAGGATCTGATAGCCCGACTGGGGGCTTTATGAATACTTACGCCGCGCCGAAAGCCGATATCATCCTGCTCCGCCGGCATGGTATGTCGGAGTCCTTCGATGGTATCGAAGATCTGGCCTGACTTGCCATTGACCGAAAATACCAAGGACGAGGCTCCGGCCGCCCCTATGTCCGCGGGTGGAAAGGGTCGTCAACCCGTGAACATAGGGGGCATAAAGACCCTGTGTTTAGGGTTACTTGCCGATAATGACGTCGGTCGACTTGACTATGGCGGTTACCTGGTCGCCGACACTGAGGGCCAGCTCGGCAGCCGCTTCATTGGTGATCGACGAGGTAATGTGAATGCCGTTGCCGACATCCACCTTCACGCTGGTGATGACCGCTCCTTTGCTGAGGGATTCGATTTTTCCTTTGAGGGCATTGCGCGCACTGAGTTTCATCACATTCTCCATCGGATTTTCGGCGGATCCGCCGCCTGTCCCACCCGCGACGTCAAGCAAAAAAGCATTGCCTCAATCATCGTCAATGTCAATGGCAGAGGGTCGGCAGGGTAGGAAAAACAGCGTTATATTTCAATATGTTATAGCGCCCGTGCGGGGCGCGTCTTAACCCGCCCGGCCAAGCAGCCTAGACGCTGACCGCCATCAGGGTGGCGGTCATGGTGGCCACCAGTTTCTCGCCGGCGCCGGTGATGGCATAGGCCCTGCCCTCCGAGACACTGACGGTGCGTCCCGAGCGGACCACCTTGGCGCGAAAGGCAAACCGCTCGCCGATCGCGGGGCTCAGAAGATTGGTTTTGAATTCGATGGTCAGCACCTCGGACCCGGCCTCCATCAGGGTAAAGGCGGCATAACCGCAGGCGGAATCGAGGGCGGTGGCGATGATCCCCGCATGAATGAAGTTGTGCTGCTGGGTCAGCCTGTCGTCGAAGGGGAATTCCAGGTCGACTTCGCCCGGCGCCAGGCGGGTCAGGACAATGCCCAGCGTCTTCATTACCTGCTGGCGTTCAAAGTCATCGGTCACCCGCCGACGGAACTCAGGGTCTTTGACCTGCATTTTGCTCATCGTCTTCGCTCTCTCCGACGGTTCTGCGGCAGCCCCAACCGGCCAGCACGCCATTGATCTGGTCCCTGCAGAAATGGCGGGCCGCCTCGGCTCCGTAGCCATCCGCCAGCAGGTCCTCGTAGCCCGTGTAAACATGGCGGACATAAGCCACCAGGGACAGCCAGGCGGCCTTGTCCGGAGACGCCGTTTGCAGCCCCCGGGAAGCGAGCGCATGATCGGCCACCGCCCCCAGGTCGAAGCGCGGGATGGCGGGAGCCAGTCGGCGCAGCTGGTCTTCGACGGTTTCCCTGCGGTTCATCTTGCGGGGCCTTCCAATCGGCGGCCGGTCAACCCATCTTTCCTGGGTCTGCTTTTGAGGTGATATCCATGTTGCTCCGCCAGTCCCCCGATATTCGCCCGTCGGAGATCACCCCGCAATCCGATTATCTCAACCGTCGGCAAATCCTCGCCGGCATGGCCTCGGCATTGCTGGCCGCGGGTCTGCCGGCCGAGGCCGCCCTGGCGGGGCCGCTGGCGGTGGCCAGAAGCAGCCAGCTGGCCGGTGACGAAAAGCCGACATCGCTGAAGGACATCACCCATTACAACAATTTTTACGAATACGGGCTGGACAAGGACCAACCGGCACAGTCGGCGCCCGGGCTGTTGAAGCTCCGGCCGTGGACCGTCAAGGTCAGCGGTGAATGCGCCCGGCCGGGGATCATCGATATCGACGAGCTGATCAAGGCCAGCGCCCTGGAGGAGCGGGTCTGCCGCCATCGTTGCGTCGAAGCGTGGTCGATGGTGATCCCCTGGCTGGGGGTGCCGCTGGCCCAGGTCCTGGCGCGTTTTGAACCGTCGTCCAAGGCAAAATTCGTCGCCTTCGAGACCCTGCTCGATCCGCGGCAGATGCCGGAACAGCGCAGCAGCCTGATCTATCCCTGGCCTTACAGCGAAGGCCTGCGCATCGACGAGGCCATGCATCCGCTGGCCTTCCTGGCGTTGGGGCTCTACGGCGAGCCCCTGCCGGCGCAGAACGGCGCCCCCATCCGTCTGGTGGTGCCGTGGAAATACGGATTCAAGGGCATCAAGTCGATCGTCGGCATCCGTTTCGTCGAAAAGCAACCGCCGACGCTTTGGAATGCCCTGGCGCCCAACGAATACGGCTTCTATTCCAACGTCAATCCGACCGTCGATCACCCCCGCTGGAGCCAGGCCAAGGAACGGCGGATCGGCGAATTTCTGCGCCGCCCGACCCTGATGTTCAACGGCTATGGCGATCAGGTGGCGGGGCTCTACAGCGGCATGGATCTGGCCAGGGATTTCTGATGGCCCGACCAGCGTCGTCGCGTCGGCTCAGGGTCGGCGCCCATCTTCTCTGCGCCCTGCCGCTCGCCTGGCTGGCCGCCCGCGGTCTCGCCGACGACCTTGGTGCCAATCCCATCGAAGCGGTGATCCGCTTCCTCGGCGATTGGGCGCTGAGAGGCCTGGTGGTCGCCCTGGCGGTGACGCCGCTGCGCCGCCTGACCGGCTGGTCCCGGCTGGCCCAGTATCGGCGCATGCTGGGGCTATGGGCATTTACCTACGCGGCGTTGCACATGGCGTCCTATGTCGGGCTCGATCAGTTTTTCGACTGGAATAATATCGGCATAGAAATCCTTAAACACAAATTCATCACCGCCGGCATGACCGCCTTCGTCCTGTTGCTGCCGCTCGCCGCCACCTCGACGGCGGGGATGATGCGTCGGTTGGGCGGACAACGCTGGCGGCGCTTGCACCAATTGGTTTACGCGGTTGCGCCGCTGGCGGCGGTGCACTACATCTGGATGGTTAAGGCAGACATACGGCAACCTTTGGTCTACGCATTTATTTTGCTGGTACTTTTGGCCTTCCGCGCGTTCTGGGCGATGCGCCGTTCCGCAATTGCATGAGCCGTGAAGACGGAATTATGTTATTGTTTAAATAATCGATAATCGGAGGTAAAAAATGAGGCCTCTGGAAACGCATCTGACCATGAGCACCCATGTCTGGCTGTTCAATCGCGTCAAGGAAACCTTGCGGCATGAGGGCCTGTTGAACGCCGATGCCGGCGACGCCGAGGTTCGCGACGCCCTGATCCGCTGGATCGCCATGATCGAACAGGCTCGGAAAACCGGCGACCCGGTGCATTAGAGCGGTTCTGGCCGGCTGGGATTCGCGCTACTGTTGGCCATCGTTGGCGATGGCGGGGTTTTGGTGAAAACGGCGCAGGTCAGTCTGTTGAGCATCGTCCTGGGTTTCTGTCTGGGTCCGGCGCCAGTCCTGGCGCAGAGCGGGGCCAATGCCTTGGGCTGTTTCACCAAGGCGGAAATGGCGGCCGAGCGGCTGGTGCGCGAAGGCCTGCGGCTGCGTGAAGGAGCGCTCGGTTGCGACGGGCCGCCCTGGGAAAAGGGCACAAAGCCGTTATGGCAGGATATCGACTCGAAATTCGCGCAGCGTTTTCAGGCCCAGACCCGCACCCGGGCCAAGGCCTTTCAGCGCGAATTCGCCGATGACGCGGAAAACCATCTGACCCAGTGGGATGGCCGCATGGTCATGTATTTCCGCCATTACCCCCTGTCCGACGACTACTGCGACAGCATCAAGGAATTGCTGCAGGAAGTGCAGAAAAAAGGGTGGAGCGTTGTCGACTCCAGGGCCGGCAAGGACCGCATTCCGGTCGAAATGGACTATCGGTCCTGCAATCGGTGAGGGGTTAGGTGAGGGGTTAACTGCTGCGGCCGCCGTGATGGGCCGACCAGGCGATGGGGTCATGCAGGAACTTCCGCACCTCCTCAAGCGCCGGCTTGTCGAAATACCCGCCCTGCTCGGCGACGTCGAGGACGTCCCACCAATTGGCCAGATACAGCATGTCGACGCCGATCTCCTCGAGGGTTTTCATGGCGCCGGGGAAGACGCCGTAAAAAAACACCACGAAGGTGTGTTTGACGTCGGCGCCGGCCAGACGCAGGGCCTGGCAGAAATTGACCTTGCTGGCGCCGTCCGAGGCCAGGTCCTCAACCAGCAGGACGCGGTCGCCGTCTTTCATCCGCCCTTCGATCTGGGCATTGCGGCCGAACCCCTTGGGCTGCTTGCGGACATAGAGCATCGGCAGCGACAGGATATCCGAGATCCAGGCGGCATAGGGGATGCCGGCGGTTTCGCCGCCGGCGACGGCGTCGACCGATTCGAAACCCACCGCCCGGGTGATGGCTGCGGCCGACATTTCGGCGATCTTGCGCCGCGCGCGGGGAAAGGAAATGACCCGGCGCATGTCGACATAGACCGGGCTGTTCCACCCCGATGTCAGGGTGTAGGGTTCCTCGGGGCGGAAATTGACGGCGCCGATTTCCAGCAGAATACGGGCGGTGATAAGGCCGGCCTGTTTCTGGTCCGGCGTGCGGGAAACCGATTGCATGGGCGTCTCCAACTGATCCCGGTTAACCTTGACGGAGGGTCTGCCGGGGTATAGGACCAAACGCTTTTTGGTGCAACAGGGGATGGGGCTATGGCCGGTGTTGTGATGACCAATGGCGAGGGCGGACTGGTCAGCGTCGCCTTGAACCGTCCGGAAAAACTGAATGCCATCGACCTCGACAGCTGGCATGCGCTTGCTGAGGCTTTCACCGCGCTGGACGGCGACGCCGCGGTGCGCTGTGTGATCCTGCGCGGCGCCGGCACCCAGGCCTTTGCTCCGGGCGCCGATATCGGAGAATTTGCCGCCCTGCGCGCCGACGCGGCGCAGGCGGCGGCCTATGACGAGGTCATGCGGGCGGCGCTGGCGGCGGTGGCCGCTTGCAGACATCCCGTCATCGCGCAGATCCACGGACCCTGCGTTGGCGCCGGGCTTGAACTGGCGGCGCAATGCGATCTGCGCATCGCCGGGCGGTCGGCTCGTTTCGGGGTGCCGGTGGGACGCATCTCGGTGGTCATGGGGCAGCCGGAAATCGCTGCCCTGATGCGTCTGGCGGGGCCGGCGGCGGCCCTGGAAATCCTCCTCGAGGCGCGGGTCTTCGGGGCGGAGGAGGCGCTGGCGCTGGGACTGGTCAACCGCATCTTCGACGATCAGGCGGTGGAGGCCGAGGTGCTGGCGACCGCCCGGCGCATCGCCGCCAATGCGCCGCTGGTCAACCGCTGGCACAAGCAGTTCGTCCGCCGCCTGCAGGATCCGACGCCGCTGTCCGCCGAGGAACTCGGCCGGGCCTATGATTTTCTCGCCACCGAGGACTACCGGGAAGGCATGGCCGCGTTCGCCGCCAAGCGCCCGCCGGTGTTCCGGGGGATCTGACACACCATTGACAAGGCCGTCCGGCGATCGTAAGCGCCTGCCGGCGCAACCGCGGGTGAGGGGCATGGCCGATCCAAGGATCTGGATTCTGGCGGACGACCGGCCGGGCAATGTCGTGCAATGTGTCGGCGTCGCCGAGGCTTTGGGCGAGCCGTTCATTGTCAAGCCGGTGGCCTATGATGTCCTGGGCCGCATGCATAATGTCCTGCGCGGCGCGACGCTGATTGGACTGGACCCTTCCAGCCGCGCCGGCCTGCGGCCCCCCTGGCCGGAACTGGTGATCGCCGCCGGTCGGCGCACCGCGCCCCTGGCCCGCTGGCTGAAAAGAACCTGTGGCGCCCGCCTGGTGCAGATCATGGATCCCGGATGGCCGGGGCGGGGCGATTTCGACCTGATCGCCGCGCCACGCCATGATCGTCCCCTGGTTCGCCCCAATGTCATCGCCACTCTGGGATCCTGCCATCGCGTCGGGCCGCGTCTGCTGGCCGAGGCCGAGGCACACTGGCAAGGCCGTTTGCTCGAGGGCCCGGGGCCGCGGGTGATGCTGTCGGTGGGTGGAGCGACCAAGGACTGCCGCTTCACCCCTGCTCACGGGCGTCGGCTGGTGGCCGAGACCC
>DUZF01000269.1 GCA_013349665.1 Rhodospirillaceae bacterium
CTGGCCGCCGCCCCCGACTTCACCGAGGAGCTGATCTTCGACGCCTTCACTCCCGAGCAGAAGGACCGCCTGCTCACCCAGGGCCGGGTGCTGCTCGAGGATGGCGACGGGAGCGATCCCACCCCGATCACCCGGCACCTGATCGAGGACGGCCGCCGCCATCTGCTGCTGCATGGGCCGATCAACCTCGCCTGCCCGGTGCGGCTGATCCACGGCATCAGGGACAATGACGTGCCCTGGCGCACGGCGCTGCGCCTGCAGGCCCATCTGACCTCCGACGACGTCGAGGTGACCCTGGTCAAGAGCGGCGGCCACCGCCTCAGCGAACCCTCGGACATCCGTCGTATGCTGGCGGTCCTGGAGCAATTGCTGAACATCGCGTAGAACTTTTGGCATGCTCTCAAAATAAGTTTTATTATTTAAAAATACAACCAATACGCTATAGTGGCGGGATGCTTGCGAATGCCATCCCCCACCGAATGACGCCGGTTCCGCCGCGCCGCCGCCGCCGTGCCGCGAAGAGCATCGGCGTGGCGCGCAGCAACAGCAAACCCGCCGCGGTCAACGCGGACGACCTGGCCCGGCTGCGCGGCCTGCTGACCGCCGAGCCGGCCTCGCCGCGCTGGCTCTTCCACATCGCCTGGCTTCTGGTCTCGCGGCATCGGCTCGACGAGGCCCTGGCCTGGAGCCGCCGCCTGCTGGCCGTCGACGGCACCCATGCGCAGATCCTGGCGCCGATGAGCCATGCGCTGTGCGGGTTGGGCATGATGACCGAGGCCATCGCCGCCATCCGGCGCTGTCTGGTTTTCATACCGGCCGACCCCGGGGTCCTGTCCTGCCTGCTCTATGCGCTGCAGGCGACCGGCCGGTTGACCGAGGCGGTCGTCCCCGGGCAGCGGTCGCTGCTCCTCAATCCCCAGCATCTCGACACCCTCAGCAATCTCTCCGCGGTGCTGTGCAGCCTCAAGCGCGTCGACGAGGGCATGGCCTGCCTCCGCCAGGCCCTGCGGATCCATCCCGAGCATCCCGGCTCGCTGATGAACCTGGCCAGCTTTTATTACCAGAAAGGCGACCTGGCCGCCTCCGCCGGCCTGTGCCGGCGCGTCCTGGCGCAGACCCCGGCCGATGCCGGCGCCTATGCCAACCAGGGCACCGCGACCCTCGACCAGGGACGCTCCAGGGACGCCATCCTCCTCTACCGCCGGGCGGTCACCCTGGCCCCCGCCAATGCCGACGCCAATATGTATGCCGGCATGGCCTATCTGCGCCTCGGCGGCTTCGGCACCGGCTGGGACCTGTACGACTGGCGCTTGCGGGGCGGCACCGCCGTGTCGCCGCAGCCGAGATTTCGCCAGCCGCAATGGGACGGCGGCGAGATCGACGGCAAGACCATTCTGCTGCATTACGAACAGGGCCTCGGCGATACCCTGCAGTTCTCGCGCTATGCGCCGCTGGTGGCCCGCCAGGCCAAGGTGGTGCTGGCGGTGCAAAGGCCGCTGGTCAAGCTGCTTCGCACCCTGCCGGGGAACATTGAGGTCATCGGCGAGGGTGATCCGCTGCCGCCGTTCGACCTCCACTGCCCGCTTCTCAGCCTGCCCCGCCTGTTCAGGACCACGGCCCGCGACATCCCCGCCGCCGGCGCCTATCTCGCCGCCGATCCCGGCCGCCTGGCCGACTGGACGGCGCGCATCGCCGGCCGGCGGCCACGGATCGGCCTGGCCTGGTCGGGCAATCCGCAGCATGTCGCCGATCATCGCCGCACGGTGCCGCTGTCGAAACTGCTGCCGCTGATCTGGAACAGCGGCGCCGACTGGCATGCGGTGCAGAAGGATCTGCGCCCCGAGGACCGCCGCCTGGTCGCCGCCACCCCCAACCTCACCTGGCATGGCGACCGCCTGGCGGATTTCCAGGACACCGCGGCCTTGATCTCCGCTCTCGATCTGGTGATCTCGGTCGACACCTCGGTGGCCCATCTGGCCGGCGCCCTCGGCCGGCCTACCTGGCTGATGCTGCCCTACGCCCCCGACTGGCGCTGGCTCGAGGAGCGTGACGACAGCCCGTGGTATGCCTGCTTCCGCCTGTTCCGCCAGGCGCGGATCGGCGACTGGGACGAGGTGATCGCCCAACTCGCCGCCCATCTGGCCGCCTTCAGCAGGCCAGCAAGCCCTGACGATAGCTGGGATAGCTGAGCCGCACGCCGAGGTCGTTCCTGATACGGTCGTTGCGCACCCGCTTGTTGTCGGCCCAGAAGGTCTGCGCCATGGGCGACAGCGCCGCCTGTTCGAACGGCGTTTCCGCCGGCGCCGCCACCCCCAGCAGGTCGCAGGCGAAGGCCACCACGTCCTGCGGCCGCGCCGCCTCGTCGTCGCAGACATTGTAAATGGCGCCGGGCACCGGCGCCGCCATCGAGGCGGCCAGCACGACGGCGGCATCCTCGACATGGATGCGGCTGAACACCTGGCCCCATTTGACGATGCGGCGCGCCGTGCCGGCACGGATCTCGTCCAGCACGCTGCGCCCCGGCCCATAGATCCCGGCCAGCCGGAAGACATGCACCGCCAGCCCGTGCCGGCGCCATAGGTCCAGCCAGGCCGATTCGGCGGCGACGCGGCGCCAGGCGCGGTCGGAGGACGGCCGCAAGGGCGAGGATTCGTCGACCCAGGCGCCGCGCCAGTCGCCATAGACGCCGGTGGTCGACAGATAGCCGATCCAGGCCAGCGACCCCTGCGCCGCCAGGATCGCCGCCCCGGCGGCGTCCAGCACCGGATCGCCCAGTTGGTCCGGCGGCACCGAGGTCAGCAGATGGGTCACCCCGTCGAGGGCCCCGGCCGGCAGCGGCCGAGTGCGGTCGAAGGGGAACAGCCGGACATCCGCCCGCTCGAGCGGGGCGCGCACCGTGCCCGACACCCGCCAGCCCTCGGCCAGCAGGCGGCGCGCCAGGGCTTGCGCGGTATAGCCGAATCCGAAGCAGAACAGGTGGCGGTCCATGCTGGGCCTTGCAAAGTTCAGCGACTGCTGGAACTGTAGCCGCCCATTGTGACCCAGGACAAGCGGATGCGCCGCGCCCTCATTTTGCTGCTCGCCCTTTGCGCCGCCGTCCCCGGCTACGCCAAGGACAAAGACAAGGACAAGCCGGCGCCGCCCCAGGCCGCGTCGCCGGCCGAAGTCATCGACGAGCCGGCGCAATACCGCCATTGTATCTCGCTGGCCCGCCAGAAGCCTACCGACGGCTGGGAGGAGGCGCTGGCCTGGAGCAGCATGGGCGGCGGCGAACCGGCGCGCCATTGCGCCGCCATCGCCCTGATCGGCCTGGGCCAGTTCGAAGAGGCCGCCAACCGCCTGGAAACCCTGGCCGGGCAAAGCCGGGCCAATGCCAAGACGCGCGCCGGCATGCTCGACCAGGCGGGGCAGAGCTGGCTGCTGGCGGAGCGCCCGGAGCGGGCCAACGCGGCCTTGACGACGGCGCTGCAACTGATGCCCGACGCCCCCGACCTGCTGGTCGACCGTGCCCAGAGCCTGGCGGCGGCGAAAAACTACCGCGAGGCCCTGGCCGATCTCGACCGCGCCCTGGCCGTCGCCCCCGACCGCGCCGACGCGCTGACGTTCCGCGCCACCGCCAAGCGCTTTCTCGACGATCAGGCGGGTGCCGCCGCCGATGCCGCCAAGGCGCTGGCGGTCGACCCCCTGTACCAGGATGCCTGGCTGGAAGACGGGATCATCAAGCGTCTGCGCGGCGACGACAACGGCGCCCGCAAGTCATGGCTCAAAGTCCTGGAACTCGCCCCCGCCTCGACGGCCGCCGATTCCGCGCGGCACAACATCGAGGTATTGGACGTCAAGGATCATTAGAGCGGTTCGCGATACCGGCACGAAGCCTGTCACAGTGAGGGCATCGCCGCGCATGCCTGCCCCAACCATTTTGACAAGGTTTTTTCCAGCGCGTCAAAACGCAGGGGCTTGCTGAGAAAATCACTCATGCCCGCGTCCAGGCAAAGCTGGCGGTCCTCATCGAAGGCATTGGCGGTCAGGGCGATGATGGGTGTCCCGGCATAGCCGGGCAGCGCCCGAATGAGCCTGGTGGCAGTCAAACCGTCCATGACCGGCATCCGCATATCCATGAGGATCAGGTCGTAGGACGCAGCGCCGGCCATTTGCAAGGCGACCTGACCGTTTTCCGCATATTCGGCATTAATTCCAAACTTGCTCAGCAACAGTTTGAGCACATCACGGTTCGTTTCAGTGTCTTCGGCAACCAGGACGCGGGCGTTGCCAAGAGCCGGCACCATCTGAGCCTTGCCGGCGGAAGAGGCCACGCCCGCCGCCGCGTCATTGGCGGCCGACCGCAACAGGGCGGAAAACCAGAACCTGCTGCCCTCGCCCGGAGTGCTCTCCACCCCAACCTCACCTCCCATAAGCATGGCAAGCTGTTTGGTCAGAGCCAATCCCAGCCCGGTACCGCCATATTGCCGGGTGGTTGACATGTCGGCCTGTTCAAAGGGAGCGAACAACCGCGGCAAAACCTGAGGCTCCACTCCCAGGCCGGTATCTTCGACGACGAAGCGCAGCTTCAGATCGGCATCGCTTCGCCCTTCGAGCGCAACACGGATTGTTACGGACCCATCCGGTGTGAATTTCAGGGCGTTGCTTACATAATTGATGAGACACTGCCGAAGCCGCAAAGCATCGCCGCAAACCTGATCCGGAACGTCAGAACTGACCTCCTGCCGCAATTCAAGACCTTTTTCCGCCGCTATTTCCAGGAATTGGTCGTTTACTTCAGAAAGCAGGTTGCCTAGTGAGAAGTCCTCAGCGTTGATCGACAGCTTGCCGGATTCAATCTTCGACATATCGAGAACGTTGTTGATGATGCCCAGCAAATGATTGGCGGCTTGATCGATTTTGGTGAGCTTGTCTTTTCCAGTATCGTTGCCGACGTCCTGATACAGGCTCTCGGTAAAGCCGACGATAACATTCATCGGTGTGCGGATCTCATGGCTCATATTGGCAAGAAACTGAGATTTGGCGCGGCTGGCCGCTTCTGCTGCATTCTTGCTTTCGCGCAATTCCGCTTCTGCTTTTTTTCGCTCGGTTATGTCACGGCAGGAGCCGCAAACGGTGCCATCGGGCAATAACGTCGAGTTGATTTCCACCGGTATGACGCGACCATCCTTAGCCTTGAGACGGATCTCTTCCCGCATCGAGCCAGTGACCAGCAATCGTTGGAATGCGATCTGGATGTCGGGCAAGTCCTCATCAGGGGTAATATCGGGAATACTCATCTCCAACAATTGATCCTGCGAATAGCCCAGCAGCATTGACGCATTCTGATTGACATAGCGGTAGCGCCCTTGTTGGTCGGCGATGAATATCGCGTCCGCGGCACCGTCGAGGATGCTTGTGATCCGCTTTTCATTTTGCGCCAGTCTTTCTTCAGTCTGCCTGATCTTGGTAATGTCCACATGGGTGCCGATCATTCGCAGTGCACGGCCCTCCGCATCGCGCAGTACCGCCCGACCACGACCGAGGATCCACTTCCAGGAGCCATCCTTGGCTTTCATGCGGAATTCTCGGGAAAAACTCTCGCTTCGGTGCTCGATACAGTCCTGGGCCGTGGCGACAGCGTGATGACGATCATCGGGATGGATGAGGTCAATCCAGGTATCGGACGTCGATGGCCACTCGCCGGGCTCATACCCAAGCATGGTGAAATAGGATGGACTGAAATACGTGTTGCCGGTTGGGACATCCCTGTCCCAGAGACCATCGGTGCTGGCCTCCATGGCAAAGCGAAAACGTCTCTCGCCATCCCGGAAGGCCTGTTCCAACTTCTCGCGCTCGGAAAACCGGCGGCCCAGGATCAGCATTCCGGTTATGACCAACCCCACCAGGAGAGCGCCGAAAACCAATAACCGCCGGCTCTCGCGCCGCCACCCGCTGAGATAATCGTCCGCCGCCAGGGCCACCAGGACATAGTATGGCTGGCCTTCAATTCTTCGGACATGTACGGTCCGGTTTACGCCATCGACCGGAGAGACCGCATCATAGTTGGCGGCAGTGACACCGGAATCGATCAGGGCGCGAAGCTTTTCAGAGATATCATCCGTTCCGGTCGGATCTTTCATTCCCGCTTATAGCGCGACAATCTAAATGAGAGATGCGCGACAATCAGGATGACGATTGGCAGTCGCAACGAAGTGATGATTGTCGTTCCGCGACATGGTTGCAAGTACTATTTTGTG
>DUZF01000311.1 GCA_013349665.1 Rhodospirillaceae bacterium
GGGGTTCCCGGCAGTGCCGATCCCTGGTCCCGGTTCGACGCCATCTTGGGCCAGATTCGTGCCCTGCCAACGAGGCCTGACGCATTCGACGCCGTGGAATACGACGACATCGGCTTGCCGAAATGATCGTCGTCGACAGCTCGGCTCTGGCGGCGATCCTGTTCGATGAGCCCGAAAGCCAGACCTTCCTGAAGGTCATGCGCAACGCCGGCCATGTCCTGATCAGCACCGCCACGGTTCTGGAGACGCGAATGGTGACCTATGGCCGCTATGGGCATCGCGGCACGGTTCTCTTCGATGATCTGCTGGCCACCGGGGTTTTTGACTCCGTGGCGCCGGACGATCACACCGTTGCCACAGCCTTCAATGCCTTCGTCACCTATGGCAAAGGCAGCGGCCATCCGGCCGGCCTGAACTTCGGTGATGTTTTTTCCTACGCTTTGGCCAAAACCCGTCATTTGCCTCTTTTGTTCAAGGGCGAGGATTTTTCCAAAACCGACATTCGCCCGGCCATCCCAATCCCCTGAGCGGCCCGAGCGGCGGAGGTTCGCCAGCATCTGTCAGGCCACATGCTCCAGCGTTTCAGCGACAAAACCGTTGATGCTTTTCCCCGAGCGCGCCGCCGCGGTAGCGATGCGACGATGCAGTTCGGGCGACAGCCGGACCGTAAAATTACCCGAATACGGCCGCTCTGGTTCCTTACCGCGTAATCGGCACCATTCGATATAATCCCCGATGGTGTCGGCGAAGGCCGTCTGCAATTCAATAAAAGTGTGACCCTGAAACGTCAGCACGTCGCGGGTATTAATGACCTCGCCATGGAACAGGCCCGCATCTTGATCCAGTTCCACTGTCGCCACATAGCCATCATGGGTCATGGTTGTCATGGGACTACTCCAGCCTCTTTCAAAAACCGCCGCACCGATTTTAGTGCGCCCTTATCGGTTTCCTTTTGCGGGTGAGGCCGGTGGAACACTGCGTCGACCCCGTTCAGACTGACCCGCACCCGCGATCCTCGTCCTTCCGATACATCAGCGCCAACCGCTTGAAACAATGCTTCGACCTCGGCCCAAAGAACATTAGCCCGGACAGGGTCGGCAAATATGCTTTCCAGTATCTTCCGGTGCCTGTTCTGCATGGTTTTTGATACCATAAAACGGTATCAATCACCAGTACGGAATTGGCTCACATAAGACTCGAATGAGGACGCCTGATCGTGCTTGACTAGCCCTTATGACCAAGACCCGCATCCAGCTTGTCGCCGGCGCGGCCGTGGCTTGCCTGCTGCTGGCGGTGGTGCTGTGGCCACATGGCGAGGTCCGCCCGCCAGCGGCCGCCGGCGACCGGCCGCAGCCGCTGGCCAAGGCGCTGATCAGCGCCGCCGGCAAGGTCGAGCCGCGGTCCGAGGAGGTGCGCCTCGGCGTCTCCATCACCGGCAAGCTGGCCGAGGTACCGGTGGAGGAGGGCGATGCGGTGCGCGCCGGCCAGGTGGTCGCCCGCCTGGAAAACGCCGACTGGCGGGCCCGGCTGGCCGAGGCCGAGGCGACGGTAAGGATCCGCGAGGCCGAGCTGGCCCGCCTGCTGAACGGCGCGCGGCCGGAGGAGCGCCGCGAGGCCGAGGCGGCGGTGCGGCAGGCCGAGGCGGTGATCGAACAGACGCGGCGCGACCTGGCGCGCTATGACACGCTGGGCAAGCAGGGCTGGTCGTCGCCGCAGAACCTGGAAAAGACGCGGCGCGACCACGAGGTGGCGACGGCCCGGCTGGCGGAAGCCCGCCAGCATCTGGCGGTGGTGGCGGCCGAGGCCCGCGACGACGAGCGGCAAAGGGCCGAGGCGGCCCGCGACCTGGCGACGGCGCAACGCGACGAGGCGGCGGCGATGCTGGCCAAGACCGAGATCGAAAGCCCCATCGACGGCGTCGTGCTGCGCAAGCACCGGCGCATCGGCGAGATGATTTCCGAGGCCCAGGACATGCCCATCCTGTCCATCGGCGACACCGCGGTGCTGCGCGTGCGGGCCGAGGTCGACGAAACCGACATCGCCCGGCTGGGCCTGGGCCAGAGCGCCTGGGTGCGCGCCGACGCCTTCGGCGAGCAGCGGTTCGCCGGCCATGTGGTGCGTCTGGCGGCGATGGTCGGGCGCAAAAAGATCCATACCGACCAACCGGCGGAAAAGCTGGACGACAAGGTGCTGGAAGTGTTGATAGAACTGGACGGCCGGCCGCCTTTGCCGGTGGGCCTCAGGGTTGACGCCTTCATCCAGCCGTGAGGAAAAATGATGTTGATCCTTGGGCTTGAGACCAGTTGCGACGAGACCGCGGCGGCGGTGGTGGCCGAGGACCGCCGCATCCTGTCCGATGTCGTGCTGTCGCAGATCGAGGACCACCGGCCCTATGGCGGGGTAGTACCGGAAGTGGCGGCGCGCGCCCATCTCGAGCATCTCGACCGGCTGATCGGCGAGGCCCTGGCCCAGGCCGGACAGCCACTGTCGGCGATGACGGCGATCGCCGCCACCGGCGGACCGGGACTGATCGGCGGCGTCATGGTCGGCGTCACCACCGCCAAGGCGCTGGCCATGGTGGCCGGCAAGCCGTTCATCGCCGTCAATCACCTGGAAGGCCACGCCCTGTCGGCGCGCCTGTCGCCCGGCCTCGACTTTCCCTATCTGTTGCTGCTGGTGTCCGGCGGCCATTGCCAGCTGCTGGCGGTGGAGGGCGTGGGCAACTACCGCCGCCTCGGCGCCACCGTTGACGACGCCGCCGGCGAGGCCTTCGACAAGGTGGCCAAGCTGCTCGATCTCGGCTATCCGGGCGGCCCGGCGGTGGAACGCTGGGCGGAGGGCGGCGATCCCTCGCGGTTCAGCCTGCCACGGCCGATGAAAGGCCGGCCGGGCTGCGACTTTTCCTTTTCCGGGCTGAAGAACGCGGTGCGGCTGCTGGTCCGCGACTTGAGCGATCGGAACGAGCTGACCGACGGCGATCGCGCCGACGTCGCCGCCGGTTTCCAGGCGGCGGTGGCCGAGGTCCTGGCCGATCGCAGCAGCCGCGCCATGACCATTTTCGCCGAACGCCACCCCGAGTCCCGCCGGCTGGTGGTGGCCGGCGGCGTCGCCGCCAATCAGACCCTGCGCCGCAGTTTGGCGCGGGCGGCCGAAAACGGCGGCTTCACTTTGACGGCGCCGCCGCTCAGACTGTGCACCGACAACGCCGCGATGATCGCCTGGGCGGGGCTGGAACGGTTCCGCCTGGGCGGGCAGGACGGGCTGGATTTCGCGCCCCGGCCGCGCTGGCCGCTGGACCCCGGGGCGGTCCGGCTGGGCGGCGCCGGCGTCAAGGCATGAGGCGAGGAGACCTGAAATGAACAACATCGCCATCATCGGCGCCGGCGCCTGGGGCACCGCGCTGGCCGCCACCCTCAGCCGGGCCGGGCGCGCCGTCACCCTCTGGGCCTATGAACCCGAGGTGGCCGCCGGCATCGCCGCCACCGGCCGCAATCCCCTGTTCCTGCCCGAGATCGCCCTGCCCGGCATGACCGCCACCAATGATCTCGCCGCCGCCTGCGCCGATGCCGCGGCGGTGCTGCTGGTGGTGCCGGCGCAGCTCCTGCGCGGCGTCTGCCGCCAATTGCGGCCGGTCTGGCCGGCCGGCGCGCCGGCGGTGATCTGCGCCAAGGGCATCGAGACCGGCAGCCTGGCGGTGATGAGCGAAGTGGTCGCCGAGGAACTGCCGGACGCGGCGGCGGCGGTGCTGTCCGGCCCCACCTTCGCCGTCGAGGTGGCCAGGGGCCTGCCCACCGCCATCACCCTGGCCGCCGCCGACACCCGCCTCGGCGGCCGACTGGTGGAGATGGTCGGCACCCCCAGCTTCCGTCCCTATCTCACCGACGACGTCATCGGCGCCGAAATGGGTGGGGCGGTGAAGAACGTGCTGGCCATCGCCTGCGGCGTGGTGGAGGGCCGCGGCCTCGGCGACAACGCGCGGGCGGCGCTGATCACCCGCGGGCTGGCCGAACTGACCCGGCTGACGGTGGCCAAAGGCGGCCGCGCCGTCACCTGCATGGGGCTGTCGGGTCTGGGCGATCTGATGCTCACCGCCTCCTCGGGGCAATCGCGCAACTATTCCCTTGGCTACGCCCTTGGCCAGGGGCAAGCTCTGGCGGACATCCTGGCGGCGCGCCGGTCGGTGACCGAGGGCGTGGCCACCGCCGCCTCGGTGATCGGCCTGGCCGCCCGACTGGGCATCGAGATGCCGATTTCGGCGGCGGTGGAGGGACTGCTGCATCGCGGGGTGGGCATCGGCGACACTATCGACGGGCTGCTGGCCAGGCCGTTCACCGGCGAATTGGGGTTTGCAAACTGATGACGTTCTGGCTGGTCAAATCCGAACCCGGCGCCTGGTCATGGGACGATCAGGTGAAATGCGGCACCACCCACTGGAACGGCGTCCGCAATTACCAGGCGACCAACAATCTCAAGGCGATGCGCCTGGGCGAGCGCGCCTTTTTCTATCATTCGGTGGATGAGCGCCGCATCGTCGGCATCGTCGAGGTGGTGCGCGAATTCTACCCCGACCCGGACGACCCGGCGGGACGTTTCGGCATGGTCGACGTCAAGGCGGTATGCCCGCTGGCCCGCCCAGTCGGCCTCGACGCAATCAAGACCGATCCGCGTCTCGACCATCTGGCCCTGGTCCGCCAGTCGCGCCTGTCGGTGATGCCGGTGGATGACGATGCCTGGCGGCTGATCTGCGATTTGGGCGGGATGCCGGCGTAAATACGCCCCGGGGCTCTTGTTTGTCCTGACTTCTTTGCCCATAATTCGACGCGTTTTAAAGTACGGGTGACAAAAACATAATCAGAACGCCCGTCAACACGCTCGAAAAATGGAAGGGAGCTGGATAACCATGAGCGACGAACACGTCTTTCCCGTCTCCGCCGACTTTGCGAAGTCTGCGCTTATTAATGAACAAACCCGCAAAGAGTGGTACGAGCGGTCGGTTTCTCAGCCGGAAGCCTTCTGGGCCGAGCATGGCAAGCGCCTCGACTGGATCAAGCCCTTCACCAAGGTGAAGGATGTTTCGTTCTCCGGCGACGTGCATATCAAATGGTTCGAGGACGGGACGCTGAACGTCGCCGCCAATTGCCTGGATCGCCACCTGGCCAAGCGCGGCGACCAGACCGCCATCATCTGGGAAGGCGACAACCCGGAAGAGTCGGCGCATATCACCTATCGCGACCTGCATGAACGGGTCTGCCGTCTGTCCAATGTCCTCGAGGGATTGGGGGTCAAGAAGGGCGACCGGGTCACCATTTATTTGCCGATGATCCCCGAGGCGGCGGTGGCCATGCTGGCCTGCGCCCGCATCGGCGCCATCCATTCGGTGGTGTTCGGCGGCTTCTCCCCCGACAGCCTGGCCGGACGCATGCAGGACTGCGATTCTACGCTGCTGATCACCGCCGACGAAGGCCTGCGCGGCGGACGCAAGGTGCCGCTCAAGGTCAATGCCGACCAGGCGCTGGAAACCAGCTGGAGCGTGAAGAACGTGGTCGTCGTCAAACGGACCGGCGGCGATATCCACATGGTCCATGGCCGCGACCACTGGTACCACGAGCTGATGGAAAAAGCCTCGCCGGTGCATAAGGCGGCCGAGCTGAACGCCGAGGATCCGCTGTTCATTCTCTACACCTCGGGCTCGACCGGCAAACCGAAGGGCGTGCTGCACACCTCGGGCGGTTATCTGCTTTATGCCGCGATCACCCACCAATATGTCTTCGACTATCATGATGGCGACATCTATTGGTGCACCGCCGATGTCGGCTGGGTGACCGGACACAGCTACATCGTCTATGGGCCGCTGGCCAATGGCGCCACCACCCTGATGTTTGAGGGCATCCCCAACTATCCCGACAGTTCCCGCTTCTGGCAGGTGGTGGACAAGCACAAGGTCAACATCTTCTACACTGCGCCCACCGCCATCCGCGCCCTGATGCGCGAAGGCGAGGGGCCGGTCAAAAAGACCAGCCGCAAAAGCCTGCGCCTTCTGGGGTCGGTGGGCGAGCCGATCAATCCGGAAGCCTGGATGTGGTATTACAATGTCGTCGGCGACGGCCGCTGTCCGATCGTCGACACCTGGTGGCAGACCGAAACCGGCGGCATTCTGATCACCCCGCTGGCCGGTGCGGTGCCGTTGAAACCGGGCTCGGCAACGCTGCCCTTCTTCGGTGT
>DUZF01000264.1 GCA_013349665.1 Rhodospirillaceae bacterium
GCGATGGGCGAAACATAGCCCTTGTCGTCAGTCGTGACAACCGCTGGACTTTTGACAGGGATGAGGTTTTCCGAAGGAAGGACGATTCCAATCGGCGCGCCACTCGGCAAAAGCCCTTTGCGGACGCCGCCGGACCCGTTAAACAGAAGTCATGACGCTGTTCGGCAAACCTCTGATTTCAGCCTCCGTCCTGGCTCTGCTGGCGGCCCTGGTCGGCGGCTGCGCGGCCGAACCGCCCTATCTCCTGTCCGACTACCGCCATCATCAGCGGGGTACGGTGATCGTCTGCTACAGCGACGAAACCACCACGCCGGCGCAGGTCAAGGCGATGGCCGACGAGATCTGCCGGCAATACGACCGCACCGCCAGCCTGCAACTGCAGCAGCTCTACCAATGCAGCTGGACGGCGCCGACCCAGGCGATTTTCCATTGCGTGGCACGGCCCGGCGAGACGCCGCCGCCGATCATCCGCCACAACGCGCCGATGCGCCACGACCCGGCACTGCCGCCGGAATAATCCGTCGGACCTGACGCGGCGGAATGTCCTCGGGGGCCGGCAGCAGGGCGCGCGGCGCAAAGCCGAAGGCCTTGCGGGCGGGTTCGATATTGACCGCCTGATCGCGGTTCATGCGCTCGAACAGCGCCGTCGAATAGCGTTCGCGGAACGGGCGGCCGAAGAGAACAAACAGTGCCTTCAGCAGAAAAGTCGGCATGCTTGCCAGGCGGGCCTGTCGGCCGCCGGCGTCGAGAACGCGCTCGACCAGCCGGCGGAAGGCCAGGATCTCGCCGCCGCCAATATCGAAGATGCGGTCGCGGGCGGCGGCGAAGCGAGGGGCGGCGACAGCGGCAGCGGCCACATCATCGGCATGGATGGGCTGGCGCAGACCGGCGGCCGGTCCCGCCAGGGGAAAGACGCCGAAGCGGTCGGCGAACCTGACGATGGCCGACAGATTGGCGTCGACGCCGCCGCCATAGATCATCGTCGGACGCAGAATCGTGAACGGCAGTTTTTCCCGCGCCGCCGCGCCGATGAGCTGCAATTCGGCATGGCGCAGACGGGCGGACAGGGTTTGTTCCTCGGGATCGGGGCTGTCGGCATAGCAGACGGCGCTGGCGCTGCTGAGGGCGACCAGCCAGCCGGCGTCCTTCAGCCGCGGGATCAGCGGCGGCAGCAGCCAGATGGGCAGCAGCGAGAAGACCCGGGCTCCGGGCGGCACCACCCAGTCTCCCTCGAAGTCCTGCCATGGCGCGTCGACGGCCTCCAGCGGCCGCCGGCGGCCACAGAGGGTGACGGCGCAGCCTTCGGCGACCAGGCGCCTGGCCAGAGGTCCGGCCACCAGGTTCCTGGCGCCGAGAATGATCGCCTGCATGGTCCAACTCCGCCGCCGGTTTGCAATTTTTGGCAGGCTAGGCGAGGCTGGTTGCGTTCATATTGCGCGCGGCCGAAATTTTGTAACGGTTGGTATCAGGTGGATCCCGCCGACCGGTGTCGGACCACCAAGTGCACCAAGGACACCAAGAGAGACATGCAGTGGCACGAGCGTCCCCGCCCGTGGACATTTGCCACGGGTGGAGAGAGCCTGTGAAGAAGTTATCTTCCAGTGGGTCCGGCGTCCCTGCCGGACTCCGCCGCAAAGCGGCGGAGACAGTCGGATCCAGGCACCCCAGTAACACCGGCACGGAGGCCGGTGCCACTGATCCCTTCCTAGAACCGCCGTTCGACCAGCTTGGCCTTGATGCTGGCGATGGCCTTGGCCGGGTTGAGGCCTTTCGGGCAGGTCGCCGTGCAGTTCATGATGGTGTGGCAGCGATAGAGCTTGAACGGATCCTCGAGAAAGTCCAGCCGCTCGCCGGTGTACTCGTCGCGGCTGTCATGGATCCATCTGGCCGCCTGCAGCAGAATGGCCGGGCCGAGATAGCGGGCATCGCCGTTCCACCAGTAGCTCGGGCAGGAGGTGGAGCAGCAGAAGCACAGGATGCATTCCCACATCCCGTCCAGCTTGGCCCGGTCCTCGACGCTCTGCAGCCGTTCACGGTCGGGCGGCGGCGGCGATTCGGTCTGGATCCACGGCTTGATGGAGGCGAACTGGGCGTAGGGAACCGTGAGGTCCGGCACCAGATCCTTGACCACCGGCATATGAGGCAGCGGATAGATCTTGACGTCGCCCTTGATGTCCTCGATCGGCTTCAGACAGGCCAGGGTATTGCTGCCGTCGATGTTCATGGCGCAGGAACCGCAGATTCCTTCGCGGCATGAGCGCCGGAAGGTCACGGTCTGATCGACCTCGTCCTTGATCTTCAGCAGCGCGTCCAGGACCATCGGGCCGCAATCGTCGAGATCGATCTCGAAGCTGTCGAGACGCGGATTGGCCCCGCTGTCGGGATCGTAGCGATAGACCTTGAAGGTTCTCACCCGCTTGGCACCGGGAGGCGCCTTGTGGGTCTTGCCCGGCTGGACCTTCGAATTGGCGGGTAGCGCGAATTCAACCATGATCGCTCCTTGGGGCTTTAATAAACGCGCGCTTTCGGCACGATATATTCGACTTCGTCGGTCAGCGTGTAGGTATGAACCGGACGGTAATCGAGGGTGACTTTGCCCTTCTCGTCGATCGAGGCAAGGGAATGCTTCATCCAGGTGGCGTCGTCCCGATCGGGGAAGTCCTCGCGGGCATGGGCGCCGCGACTTTCCTTGCGGGCCTCGGCCGAGGTGATGGTCGCCTGGGCGCAGGCCATCAGGTTTTCCAACTCCAGGGCTTCCACCAGATCGGAATTCCACACCAGCGAGCGGTCGGACAGCTTGAGACGCGGCAGCGTCGCCTGGATCTCGTTGATCTTCTTGACCCCTTCGCCGAGGGATGAGGCGGTCCGGAACACCGCGGCGTCGTTCTGCATGGTCTTTTGCATGGACAGCCGCACTTCGGCGGTCCTGAGATCGCCGCTGGCATTGCGCAGGCGGTCCAGGCGAGACACCGCCAGGTCGCCGCCATCCTTGGGCAGCGGCTTGTGCGAGGCCCCCGGCTTCATCGTCGCGGCGGCGCGCAGCGCGGCGGCGCGACCGAAGACGACGATGTCGAGCAGCGAATTGGTGCCCAGGCGGTTGGCGCCATGCACCGACACGCAGGCGGTTTCGCCGATGGCCATCAGCCCGGGGCAGGTGGCATCGGGATTGTCCTTGGTCGGACGCAGCACTTCGCCATGCAGGTTGGTGGGGATGCCGCCCATGTTGTAATGCACGGTCGGCAGCACCGGCGCCGGGTCGCGGGTGACGTCGACCCCGGTGAAGATCTTCGCCGTCTCGGTAATGCCGGGCAGCCTGAGCTCGAGGGTTTCGGCCCCCAGATGCTCGAGATGCAGGTGGATATGATCCTTGCCCTTGCCGACGCCGCGGCCCTCGCGGATTTCCACGGTCATGGCGCGCGACACCACGTCGCGGGAGGCCAGGTCCTTGGCGGTGGGCGCATAGCGTTCCATGAAGCGCTCGCCGGCCGAGTTGGTCAGATAGCCGCCTTCGCCGCGGGCGCCTTCGGTGATCAGGCAGCCGGAGCCATACATGCCGGTGGGATGGAACTGCACGAACTCCATGTCCTGCAACGGCAGGCCGGCGCGGGCGACCAGGCCATGGCCGTCGCCGGTGCAGGTATGCGCCGAGGTGCAGGAGAAATAAGCCCGCCCGTAGCCGCCGGTGGCCAGCACCGTCTGGTGGGCGCGGAAGCGGTGGATGGTGCCGTCGTCGAGATTGATGGCGACGACGCCGCGGCAGGAGCCGTCGGCATCCATGATCAGGTCGATGGCGAAATATTCGACGAAGAATTCGGCGTTATGCTTGAGGCTCTGCTGATACAGGGTATGCAGCATGGCATGGCCGGTGCGGTCGGCGGCGGCGCAGGCGCGCTGCACCGGCGCTTCGCCGTAATTGCGCATATGGCCGCCGAACGGCCGCTGATAGATCTTGCCGTCCTCGGTCCGCGAAAACGGCAGGCCGAAATGCTCGAGCTCGTAGACCGCCGGCACCGCCTCGCGGCACATATACTCGATGGCGTCCTGGTCGCCCAGCCAGTCGGATCCCTTGACGGTGTCGTACATATGCCAGCGCCAGTTGTCCTCGGCCATGTTGCCGAGACTGGCGCCGATGCCGCCCTGCGCCGCCACGGTGTGGCTGCGGGTCGGAAAGACCTTGGTGATGCAGGCGGTCTTGAAACCGGCCGCACCCATGCCGAAGGTGGCGCGCAATCCGGCGCCGCCGGCGCCGACGACGACCACGTCATAGGTGTGGTCGACGAGTTTATAAGCAGCCATTGCCATCAACCCCCAACAAGAGCGATGCGCAGCACCGCCACAACGGAAAACACCGCCATCAGGACGGCGGCGAATTTCATGACGATCAGCGACGTGAACATCGTCTTTTCGTCATGAACATAATCTTCGATCACCACCTGCATGCCCAACTGCCCATGATGGAAAACGGCGAAAATCACCAGAACCATCATCGTCAGATTGCCGGGTTGGCCGAGCCAGGCGCGAAAATGCCCGTAGTCCTGTCCGGCCAGCGACACCACCGAATAGACGAACCAGAAGCTCAGCGGGACCAGGGCTATGGCGGTCAGGCGCTGCCATATGAAATGGGACACGCCATCCTTGGCCGATCCCAGGCCGCGGGCGCGACCCAAGGGAGAACGCATGGACATCCTCTAGTCTCCTTCAGTGCGAAAGGGCGGCAATCCAGGTGACGACGGTGCACGCCAGGGTAACGGCGACCATCACGGCACCGGATTTGCGGGCCACCGGAAGCTCAAAGCCCCAGCCGATATCCCACAGCAGATGCCGCACACCATTTGCCAGGTGATAGAACAGGCTGAAAGAAAACCCGAACAGCACCAGATAGCCGATGGGTGAACCGAGCAGCCGGCTGGCCCGATCGAAGGATTCGGGTCCATAGGCGGCGGCTGCGATCCAATAGGTCAACAACAGGGTGCCGATGGACAGGACGACGCCAGTGGCGCGATGGGTCCCCGACATCAGGACGAGCAGCGGATAGCGGTAGTTCAGCAGATGTGGCGACAGTGGACGATTGGAAGGCGTCATGTGAAGGCCTCTCTTGAATGCCGCAAAACGGTTTAAACCCTTGATGCCGGGGTGTCAACGCTCTGCCAAAGTCATCTTCAAGACAAAAACGATTTCAACTTCATTTCAAAAATTTCACTGGCGGCGCGGCATCAGTGCCCAATAGTCAAAATCCAGTACCACCGAAGGATGATAATCCTTGCCGCCTTCGGCGCGCAACGGCAGGGCCTGGCAAGGATTATCCTTGGTGGCGATGGTCCGGAGGCGCAGCGCCCCGACATCCTTTCGACCATCCAGCGGCTGCTTGTCAAGGATGCCGGTCCAGGCATAGATGGTGTCGCCGGCGAAACTCGGCGCCACATGGCGTCCGCCGTTGACCGCCACCAGCTTGAAGGCGTTGGCCAGCCCGTTGAAGGACAGGGCGCGGGCCAGGCTGATGATATGGCCGCCATAGATCAGGCGCCGGCCGAACCGTCCCTGGCCCTCGCTATGCTGGTTGAAATGCACCTTGGCGGTGTTCTGATACAGGCGGGTGGCCATCATATGGTCGGATTCCTCGATGGTCATGCCGTCCACATGGTCGATCTGCTCGCCCGGCTCATAGTCGTCCCACAGATGCGGCGAACCGGCCAGCGCCGTGTCGTAGCGGCCGCCGTCAAGGCCGGCGGGCAGATGAAAGTCGCCCGGCGTCACCGCCTCGGCGGTAACCGGCACGGTTTCCACCGGGGCCGGAGAACCGGCATCGCGCTTTCGCACCATCACCCAGCGCAGATACTGCACGACCATTTCGTCGCGCTGATTGAAACCGGTGGAGCGCACATAGACGACACCGGTCTGGCGATTGGAATTCTCTTTCAGGCCGATCACTTCCGATACCGAGCGCAGCGTGTCGCCCGGATAGACGGGGGCGCCGAAGACCCCCTCGGCATAGCCGAGATTGGCCACCGCGTTCAGCGAGATGTCCGGCACCGTCTTGCCGAAAACGATGTGAAAGGCCAGCAGATCGTCGACCGGCGCCTCGGCGAAGCCCATCCGCCGGGCGAATTCCGCCGACGAAGGGACGGCGAAGCGTGAGCCGTAGAGGGCGCAATAGAGCGCCTGGTCGCCCGAGGTCACCGTCCGCGGCGTGGCATGGACGATGCGCTGGCCG
>DUZF01000321.1 GCA_013349665.1 Rhodospirillaceae bacterium
GATTCCTGCATGACGTCGCCCAGCTTGCCGGTGGTGCTGAACACCCCTTTGCCAGGCATCGACACCGCCTCGATGGACAGCAACTCGCCCCCGACCTCGGTCCAGGCCAGGCCGGTGACGACGCCGATCAGGTCCTCGAGCTCGGCTTCGCCATAGCGGAACTTCCGCACACCGGCGTATTTCTCGACATTCTTGCGGGTCACCGCCACCTTGGTGGGGGTTCCCTTGGTGAGGATTTCCTTGGTCGCCTTGCGGGCCAGATTGGCGATTTCCCGCTCGAGGTTGCGCACCCCGGATTCCCGGGTGTAGTAGCGGATCAGATCGCGCAGCGCGTCGTCGGAAATCGACCATTCGCCGGTCTTCAGGCCGGCCGCCTTGATTTGCTTGTCCAGCAGGTGACGCTTGGCGATCTCCACCTTCTCGTCCTCGGTGTAGCCGGAAATACGGATGATTTCCATGCGGTCGAGCAGAGGCTGCGGCATCCTGAGCGTATTGGCGGTGGTGACGAACATCACATCCGACAGGTCGTAATCGACCTCCAGGTAATGATCGTTGAAATTGAGGTTCTGCTCGGGGTCCAGCACCTCCAGCAGCGCCGATGCCGGGTCACCCCGCCAATCGGCCCCCAGTTTGTCGACCTCGTCCAGCAGAAACAGCGGATTGGAGGACTTGGCCTTCTTCATGCCCTGGACGATCTTGCCGGGCATCGACCCGATATAGGTGCGCCGGTGACCGCGAATCTCGGATTCGTCGCGCACGCCGCCCAGCGACATGCGCACGAAATTGCGGCCGGTAGCCTGGGCGATGGACCGCCCCAGCGAGGTCTTGCCGACACCCGGCGGCCCCACCAGGCACAGGATCGGCCCCCGCACCTTGTTGGTCCGCGTCTGCACGGCAAGATATTCGAGAATCCGCTCCTTGACCTTCTCCAGCCCGTAATGGTCGGAGTTGAGGATCTTCTCGGCCAGCTTGATGTCGCGCTTGATCTTGGTGCGCTTCTTCCACGGAATCGACAGCAGCCAGTCGAGATAGTTGCGGACCACCGTCGCCTCGGCCGACATCGGGCTCATCGAGCGCAGCTTCTTCAGCTCGCCCAGCGCCTTTTCCCGCGCCTCGCGGGAGAATCGCGTCTTGTTGATGCGTTCCTCAAGTTCCGCCGCCTCGTCGCGGCCGTCCTCGCTTTCGCCCAGTTCCTTCTGAATGGCCTTCAACTGCTCGTTCAGATAATATTCGCGCTGGGTCTTCTCCATCTGCCGCTTGACGCGGTTGCGGATCTTCTTCTCCACCTGCAGGACTCCGATCTCGGACTCCATGTAGGAATAGACCCTCTCGAGGCGCTCGGAGATGGCTTCGATCTCAAGCAGTTCCTGCTTCTCGGCGATCTTCAGCTGCAGATGGGAGGCCACGGTGTCAGCCAGTTTACCGGCATCCTCGATCTGGTTGATGGACACCAGGACCTCGGGCGGAATCTTCTTGTTCAGCTTGATGTACTGTTCGAATTGCGACACCACGGAACGGGAAAGCGCCTCGAGTTCCTGCAGATCGCCGGGCTTTTCCCCGAGAATCTGGGCATAGGCTTGGAAAAACGCCGTATTCTCGGCGAAACCGTTGATCCTGGCGCGCTGCCCGCCTTCGACCAGCACCTTGACGGTGCCGTCGGGCAGCTTGAGCAACTGCAGGACCGTACTCACGGTACCGACCTTGTAGATGTCGTCGGCGGCAGGATCGTCCTGCGCCGCGTTCTTCTGCGCAACCAGCAGGATCTGTTTGTCTTCGCGCATGACGTCTTCCAGGGCGCGAACCGATTTCTCACGGCCCACGAACAGGGGAACGATCATGTGGGGGAAGACCACGATGTCTCTCAGCGGAAGGACGGGAAAGACGTCTCCACGCGCTACGTCGACCATGTTACCTCGATTGTTCGATCGGCCCAAGAGGGAGGACCGCCTGATTGCTCACGTCCAGCATTAGTTCGGTCGTTTCCCCCCTTGGGTCAAGGGGGGGGACTACCTTTAGGCGCTTGACCCGACATCCTCGCGCCTGTCGGCATAGATGTAGAGTGGTACCGCACGGCCTTCGGCGACTTCACCATTGATCACCACTTCTTCGACACCGTCCAGGCCGGGCAGGTCGAACATCGTGTCCAGCAGAATGCTTTCCATGATGGACCGCAGTCCCCGGGCCCCGGTTTTGCGCAAAATGGCTTTCTGGGCGATGGTCCTGAGGGCGTCTTCGCTGAACGCCAGGCGGACGTCCTCCATTTCGAACAGACGCTGATACTGTTTGGTCAGGGCGTTCTTCGGCTTGGTCAGGATGTCCACCAGGGCGCCTTCGTCGAGATCGTTGAGCGTCGCGATCACCGGCAACCGGCCGACGAATTCGGGAATCAGGCCGAATTTCAATAGATCCTCGGGCTCGACCTCGCGCAGGATGTCGCCGGTCGCCCGTTCGTCGGGTCCGCGGACATCGGCACCGAAGCCGATGGATGTCCCCTTGCCGCGGGCACCGATGATCTTCTCCAGTCCGGCAAAGGCGCCGCCGCAAATGAACAGGATATTGGTGGTGTCCACCTGCAGAAATTCCTGCTGCGGATGCTTGCGGCCACCCTGCGGCGGCACCGAGGCCACCGTACCTTCCATGATCTTCAGCAGCGCCTGTTGCACGCCCTCGCCCGAGACGTCGCGGGTGATGGACGGATTGTCGGATTTGCGGCTGATCTTGTCGACCTCGTCGATATAGACGATACCGCGCTGCGCCCGTTCGACGTTGTAATCGGCGGACTGCAGCAATTTCAGGATGATGTTCTCGACGTCCTCGCCGACATAGCCGGCCTCGGTGAGCGTCGTGGCGTCGGCCATGGTGAAGGGCACGTCGAGAATGCGGGCCAGGGTCTGCGCCAGCAGGGTCTTGCCGCAACCGGTGGGGCCGACCAGCAGGATGTTGGACTTGGCGATCTCGATATCGGGATTCTTGCCGCCATGGCCAAGCCGCTTGTAATGATTGTGAACGGCCACCGACAGGACGCGCTTGGCATGCTTCTGGCCGATGACGTAATCGTCAAGGACGGCGCAGATGTCGCGCGGGGTCGGCACGCCGTCGCGGGAACGCACCAGATGCGTCTTGTGTTCCTCGCGAATGATGTCCATGCACAACTCGACGCATTCATCGCAGATGAACACGGTCGGCCCGGCGATCAGCTTACGCACCTCATGCTGGCTCTTACCGCAAAAAGAGCAGTAGAGGGTGTTTTTCGATTCGCCGCTTGTAGACTTGCTCATCGGTACTCCCTAGGCTAAAGCGGCCTCATCCAAAGAATTATGTTAGCCCCAGCGCCGACCGCCGCACAATGCCAAAAGTGGTTGGGCCGACATGCGCCGGCCTGACCCCAGGCTCAGGTGGTCGGCGGGGCGTCGGGGGCCGGCGGCCGGCTGTTCACCACTTCGTCGATCAGGCCGAACTCCTTGGCTTCTCCGGCCGTCATGTATTTATCGCGCTCCATCGCCTTCTCGATCACGTCGAGGCTCTGGCCGGTATGGTGCACATAGATGTTGTTCAACCGGGCGCGCAAGGCAAGGATTTCCCGGGCCTGGATCTCGATATCGGTGGCCTGGCCCTGGGCGCCGCCCGACGGCTGATGGATCATGATGCGGGAATTGGGCAGCGAAAACCGCTTGCCGGCGGCGCCGGCGGCCATCAGCAGCGAGCCCATGGAGGCCGCCTGACCGATGCACACCGTCGATACCGGCGGGCGGATATACTGCATGGTGTCGTAAATCGCCAGTCCCGAGGTCACCACGCCGCCCGGTGAATTGATATAGAAGGAAATATCCTTGTTGGGATTTTCCGACTCGAGGAACAGCAACTGGGCGCAGATCAAGGCCGAGACCTGGTCGAAGACCTCGCCGGTCAGAAAAATGATCCGTTCCTTCAACAGGCGGGAATAGATGTCATAGGCCCGTTCACCGCGGTTGGTCTGCTCGACCACCATCGGCACCAGGGTGTTCATGTAGAGATCGATGGGATCCCGGTCTTTCATGATCTTTCCTTCTCAGTCCTGCGCGTCCGGTTCGGCGGCGGCTTTCTTCTTCGCCGCCTTCTTCTTCGGCTTGGCGCCGGCGGTGCCGGCCTGCGCCGGCCGGGCATCGGGATCGGCCTGCAATTCCTCGACCGGCACTGTCTTTTCGCTGACCTGCGCCATCTCGACAATGAAGTCGATCACTTTTTCCTCGAAAATGGGCGCGCGCAGACTGTCGAGGGCTTCCGCGTTCTTCTGGTAATACTGGAACACCATGTGTTCCTGCCCGGGGAAACGCCGCGCCTCGTTCATCACCGCGCGATTGATGTCGTCCTGGGTGATGCTCAGTTTGTTCTGCCGCCCCACCTCGGACAGCACCAGGCCGAGGCGGACGCGGCGCTCGGCGATGGCCCGGTACTCGGCCTTCAGCTCGTCCTCGCTCTTGCCCTCATCGGCCGGATCGGTGCGGTCGGCCGCCTTGTCGGCCTCCCACTGCCTCCAGATGGCTGAAAATTCCACCTCCACCATGCCCTCGGGAACGGCGAAATGGTGGCTGTCGGCCAGCAGGTCGAGCAGCCGGCGCTTCAGATGGGAGCGCGACAGGCCGGCATATTCGCTGGTGATCTGCTGGCGGATGGCGTCTTTCAGCCCCACCAGGTCGTCGAAGCCCATTTCCTTGGCGAACTCGTCGTCGATCTTGGCCGGCACAGGTTTTTGCACCTCCTGCACCTTGACCTCGAATTCGGCGTCCTTGCCGGCCAGGTCGCTGGAGCCGTATTCCGCCGGGAAGGTCACCTTGACCAGCCGTTCGTCGCCGGCCTTGGCGCCGACCAGCTGGTCCTCGAAACCGGGGATGAAGCTGCCGGAGCCCAGCTTGAGGGAATATTTCTCGGCGGTGCCGCCGTCGAAGGCGGTGCCGTCGACCTTGCCGACGAAATCGATAACCACCACATCGCCCGTCTTGGCGGCGTATTTCTTCGGCGCCGCCTCGGTCTTGACCCGGCGTTCGGCGATGGTCTCGACCATCTTGTCGACCTCGGCCTCGGCGACCTCGGTCACCGGCTTTTCCAGCTTGAGGGCGCCGAGATCACCGACCACCACCTCGGGAAGCGCCTCGAACGCCACCGTGAATTCAAGGTCGGCACCTTCGGAGAAGGCGACGATCTCCACCTTCGGCTGCAGGGCCGGGCGCAGATTATGTTCGCTGAGGGCCTGGCCGGTGGCGTCGGAGACCGCGCCTTCCATTACCTCGCCCAGCACCGACTGGCCGTATTTCTTGCGCAGGATGCCCATCGGCACCTTGCCGGGTCGAAACCCGGGAATGCGGGCATTACGGCCCACTTCCTCAAGACGACTGCTGACCTTTTCCGCCAGAAGGGCGGCGGGAACGACCACCTTGAATTCATGCTTCAAGCCGTCGGAATTGGTTCGGATTACCTGCATAGTTCGTTTCTGCCAATCAAGAATAATAGGACTATGGTGCGGGCGAAGGGATTTGAACCCCCAAGGCTTGCGCCGCTGGAACCTAAATCCAGTGTGTCTACCAGTTCCACCACGCCCGCCGGAATGCCGTTGAGGACCGCCCCAGCCGACCGCAGCGGTTGTCTATAGCACAGAGATTTCCGAAGAGACAAAGCAAAACCCGGGGTCCGGCGATGGGCGCGGAAAATCGGCGATTCGCCGGACTCGCAGACGGACTTACTCCTTCAGCAACGACTTGATGGCCGCCGACATGGCGATCCGCCCCTGCCCGCTATAGGCCTCGTGATTGGTTTCGATTTCGGACAATTTGTACAAATAATTGATCATCATTCCGGCTGACTGGCTCAGCCCCTTGGATGAGCGGTCGGCCAGCCAGTTCAGGCGCTCCATCCTGGCGCCGTTGGTCAGGTGGAAATGCGCCACCGGGTCGATGGCCCTGCCGCCGCCTTCGCGGAGTTCCGACAGATAGCGGGCGCATAACCGCTGCAGGATCGGCTTCAGACCCTCGGCGGCGGCGGCGTCCTGATGCCACTCGGCCTTCAGC
>DUZF01000271.1 GCA_013349665.1 Rhodospirillaceae bacterium
CCCGCCCGCGCCGCCTCGATGGTGGCGTTCAAGGCCAGCAGATTGGTCTGGCTGGCGATGTCGTTGATAAGGGCGACGATCTGGCCGATACCGGCGACGTTCTCGGAGAGCTTCTCGATCAGGGACGAGGTCTGCCGGGCTTCGGTCTCGGCACGATCGGCGACGGTGCGCGAGCGCTCCACCTGACCGGAAATCTCGTTGATCGACGCCGAAAGCTCCTCGGAAGCCGAGGCCACCGTCTGCACATTGCTCGACGCCTCCTCGGCGGCGGCGGCCACCGTGGTCGCTTGGGCGCTGGTCTCGGTGGCGGTGGCCGCCATCTGCCTGGCCGAAGCCTGCAACTGCACCGAGGCCGAGGTCACCGTCTGGATCACCCCGCCGACCTGGGATTCGAAGGAATCGGCCATCTGCCGCAGCGCCGTCTTGCGCTGTTCCTCGGCCTGGCGCTTCTGTTCTTCCTGTTCGCGGGTCATCCGTTCGACGCGGATGGCATTTTCCTTGAACACCTGCACCGCCCGGCCCATGTCGCCGATCTCGTCACGGTTTTCCAGGGCGGGCACCGTCACCGTGCGGTCGCCGCCGGCCAGCTTGGTCATGGTCTCGGTCATGCCCTTGACCGGATGGATAATGCTGCGGGCGATGGTCAGGGCCAGCGCGATACCGAGGACCACGGCGACCACGCTCATGCCGATGTTCCATTGGATACCGCTGGCGATCGCTGCCTTCGTCACCTCTTCCAGCGATGCCATGTCTTTGAGGGCCGAGTCTTTGACCTCGTCCGATTTCTCGCCCATGGCGACGCCGTAGCCGGCCATCGTGGTGTTGACCAGGATTTCGATATCGTCGGAAAGCTTGATGTAATCGATAAAAGCCGCGGCATATTTCTGACTGGAGGCCAGCACTTCGGCCATCGCCGCCAGATATTTCTGGTCCCGGGTCATGGTATTCAGGACCTCGATGGCCTTGTCCATCTTGGTCAAGGTTTCTTTAAAATCGGTGGCGGCGGCGGCGTCATGGCGGCCGATATATTTGTTGGCTTCGAGCCGGGCCAGGATCAGATATTGCTGGACCAGTCCGGCCTGCGCGGCGACGGCGAAGTCACCGGCTTTCATGCCGGCCTCCATCACCTCCGTAACCTTTAGGCGCATGCCGGCACCGGTCGGGTTCAGGGTGTCGACAACCAGTTTTTCGCTTTTCTGCTTTTCGGCGACCAGTTTCTCGAATCCGGCGACATAGCCTTCGAAGCCCTTGTTGGCCTCGCTCACCGCCCGCAAGCGCTCGGGGTTGCGGATCGTCTTCATCCCCGAATCGAGCTTTGCGCGCAGGGCGGCGATAGCTTTGCGCGCCGGCCCGATGGCTTTTTCGTCATTGGTATGGGCGAATTCCCTGACAAACCGCCTGACATCGGAAACATCTCCGCCGATGTCCAGGCCGATCACCGCGACCCCGGCGATCTGCGAATAGGAGGTGAACTTGTCTTCACCGCTTTTCAAACCGAAGACGCCGATCAAAGCGATCGCCACCAGCAGCGCCAGCGTGACCCCGAACCCGGCGAACACGCGCGTCCCGATCTTTAGTTTCATAAATGAAGCCACGATCCACCTTCCAGTCTGGACAATATTGCAATCTTGCAATCTTGCAATCTTGCAATCTTGCAAAGATAAAACTACATATGTCTATCCGTGAATAAGTATTTATACGCAGAGGGCGATCCACCAGGTTGAGACAGAAGGGAAAACCAAGTCGTCCTGGTTGACAATCTCTTAGCCGCAGGCCGGCATCATGAGCGGAATCCTGAAGCAGAAACAATTCGTTGGCCTGTTCGTTTGATCACGAAGGCATGATGGGATTTGTTTTTGGACACGGATTTGCCGGATATCAACGGATTGCCCCGGATGAAATTGCCACCAGTGCCGACGCCCTGACCGCGTGAAAGGGGATGTCATCGCGAACCGCTGAAGGCGGCGTGGCGACGGCGCTGCGCGCCTCGCCATGACCAGAGTGACACCCACTGCGCAGCAGCCAAACAAGTGAGTTGATCTTCCTCAAGTTCCTTCGTGTCTTCGTGCCTTCGTGTGAATCACTTGCGGTGGCTTCGCTCCGCCGTTTGCCGTTGAAAAAAGCGTAAGGCGCCCGGGGCAACCATCGCCCCCCTATGCTGCAGCGCTTCTTACGGCGCAGCCATGCACAGGGAAGCTGATGTCGGGATATGTGCGTTGTGGTAGAGTAACTGAGCTATTTCGCCTGAGGAGGTTGAGATGCTCCACACACCACATTCAGCCATGCTTGAGCTTGCCAGCCATCTCACCAAGGATGTGCTGGTGATCTTTGCGGCGAAGGATCATCCCGAAGTCCGGCAACCCGGGAAAACCGAACCGATCTGCCTGAACGACGCCGGCTGGACCGAACATTACGGTCACCGGCATTACGATGTCGACGTCGAGCGGATTTAAGCCCGGTTCCGGTCCGATGGCCGGTGAAGATCATGCAACAGTGACGAAAGACCGATTTCCAGACCGGTGGCGGCAACCGCCGCCAGCCGGTGGCGGGCCAGTGCCGGGTCGCCCTGCGAACGCAGGATGTCGTCGGGCCGCGGCGCCACTCGGGTGATGCGCGAACCGCTGCCGCATAGACGGATGACGGTGCGGGCGAGGTCGCGGATCGGCGTCGAGCGGCCGGTGCAGACATTGACCACCGGCGCCGAGCGGTCCGCCGCCGGCATGGCCGCCCGCAGGAATTCGACGACATCGCCGACATAGACGAAATCCCGCTCCTGCAGGCCCTCGCCGATCACCGGCAGACAGTCGCCGCGCCGCGCCCTGTCGACGAAGATCGAGATCACCCCGGCATAAGGCGAACCGGGGTCCTGGCGCGGCCCGTAGACATTGAACGGCCGAAGACCGAAGGTCGGCAGGCCATGCAGGCGCCCGGCGATCCGCGCATGGACCTCGCAGCCATGCTTGTCGGCGCCATAGGCGCTCAGCGGATTGACCGGCATATCCTCGGAGAGGGGCAGCCTGGCGGCATCGCCATAGACGGCGGCGGAGGAGGCGTAGACCACCGGGATGGGCCGCGTCTGGCGCAGCGCCGCCTCGAAGACGGTAATGGTGCCGCCCAGATTGACGGCGTTGGTGTCGCGCCAATGGGCGGTGGCGCGGGCGACCGAGGCGATGGCGGCCAGATGGAAACAGCCATCGGCGCCGGCCAGGGCGTCGCCGACCAGGCCGGGGTCGGTGACGCTGCCGGTCAGCAGTTCGATGGGTCCGGCGACATTGCCGCGCCGGCCGCTCGACAGATCGTCCAGCACCCGCACCTGATGCCCCTCGGCCAGCAGATTGTCCACCAGATGCGAGCCGATGAAGCCGAGCCCGCCGGTGACCAGGAATTTTGCCATCGGCGGCGCCTGTTCACCCGGCCCGCACGCGGGTGGAAAAAGCGAACGACAGGGCGCGGACCAGCCGGTGGCCGCCGGCCGGCAGCAGCCAGATGCCGGCCAGGATCAGCAGATGCTGTGCTGTCGGACGGCCATGCCGGCGGATTTCGCCGACAACCTCCGCCAGGGCCCGCCAGTCGCCCTGGCGCCTGGCCTGTCCCGACACCTTGGTGACGAGAAACGCGGCATAGGCGCGCCCGGTCATGTAGCAGCGGTAACGCCTGGCCCAGTCCAGGACCACCCGCCAGTGGTCGCGCTGCGAGCGCGACGGCCGGTCATCCGCCAGATGGACGACGCAGAGCGGTTCGGGCAGGCTTTCCACCCTGGCATCGAACCGCGCCGCGGCTTGCAGCAGCCAGCCCCAATCCTCGAGGTCGTCGAGGTCGGGCATCGGCACCTCGATCAACATGTCGCGCCGCGCCAGCAGGGTCGGAGTGGCGACATAGCCCGGCCGCCGCAGGATATTTCGCCGCTCCATCAGATATTCGCTGAGCGGTTCGTCGCCCGGCAAGCTGTTCGGCCAGACGAAGTCGCCCCGCGCGGTTCGGGCGATGGCGCGGCAGCTGATGATGGGGAACCGCTGCCGCGATGCCGCCGCCACCGCCATCTGGCGGGCCAGTTTCTCGGGCAGCCAGAGGTCGTCGTCGTCAAGAAAGGCGATCCATTCGCCGCGGGCGGCCTGCACACCGGCATTGCGCGCCGCCGCCGGACCGGATTGCCGCGGCAGCACCAGGACCCGCAGGCGCGGATCAGCCAGCCGTTCCAGTTCGGCCACCGTCTGCTGGTCCGGACCGTCGACCACCACCAGTACTTCGAGCTCGGCGAAGCTTTGCGCCAGCGCGCTTGCGGCCGCCCGCACCACCAGACGCGGCCGGTTGAAGGTTGGAATGACGGCGCTGACGACGACGGACGGATGCATCGCTGGGGCCTCCCCGGAATGATGACCAGACGAACCGCCTACAGGGCCACGGTGGCAAGCCGGCGCTCGGCCAGGGCCCGCAGGACCATCGGCAGAAGCACCGTCGCCGCGGTATGGTCCATGGGCGAGGTGACGTCGAACGGCTGCTCGTGCATCAGCACGATGGCGCCCCCCAGACCGCGCTGGTCGCGCAGGCGGCGGGCGGCGATGGCGCAGTGGACCGCCACATCCGCCGCCGTCTGGCAGTGGCCGCCGATGCGGTAGTCATAGGTGTCATGGCTCCACCAGACGAAAACCGGATTGGGGTGGAACTCCCTGATCGCCCGGTGCATGGACCGGCGGGCGAAGCCGGCGTTATAGGGCAGCCGCAGCATATAGGGGGACGGCGTCGGCCGGTATGCCGACAGCAGGGCCTCGACCCGGTCCATATCGGCGACCGCCCGGTCGGGGCGGTGCTTGAGATTGACGTGCTCCCAGCCATGACCGTAGAGGTGATGTCCGCCGGCGACGATGGCGGCCAGCAGCTCGGGATGGTGAACCGCCCGGGCGCCGCTGACGAAAAAGGTCGCCGTGGCTTCTGCTTTGGCCAGTTGCGCCAGCAGGCGCGGCGTGGTCTCCGGCGTCGGCCCGTCATCGAAGGTCAAGGCCACGGCGTCCGCCACGGGCAGGCGGCGGAGGATCGGGCACCAGTCGCCGCGCAGCAGGGAACAGCCGGCGGTGAGCACCCGCTTGCCGGCGTTCAGCAGCCTGTCGCGGGCGATGGCGTAGAGGTCGGTGTCGGAAAGCGGGCTGATCATGGTCATGCTGCTGCCCTTCGTCCCGGGGTTAGAGGCTTAACAAGGCGGTGCCGCCGGCGATCACCACCCCCAGCATCGCCGCCGCCGACAAGGCCGCCGCCGTCGCCCGGCACAGCACCGAGGCGCGGCACAGGCGGACCAGGCAGGCCCCCAGCACGAACACCGCCCCCGGCAGGCAGCCGGCGGCCTGCCAGGCCAGACCGGCCGGAGCGGTGCACAGGATGCCGGCGGCCAGCAGGAGAAAACCGCCGGCGAAGATCGCCAGGCAGTCGGTCCAGGGCGTGCGGCTGACTGCCAGCAACAGCGGCAGCAGCCACGAGGCCAGCGCCAGGGGGGCGGCCGATACCAGCATCAGCCGCACCGCGTCGACAGCCGGGAAATAGGTTGGGAACGCCTGGCGCATCAGCGGACCGACGGCCAGTTCGGCGGTCGCGGCGGCGATACCCAGCCCGATCGCCACCACCGACAGTTCGCCGAGGACGCGGCGCCGCGGCAGGGTGCCGGCCAGGGTCCGGCGGCTGACTTCGGGATAATAAATCTGGCAGATGGTGGCCACCGAACCGACGAACAGAAAGGCGATATTGGCGGCGAAGGAGAAATACCCCAGCGCGGCGCCGCCCGAGACATAGGCGCAAAGCCAGCGATTGCCGGTCAGATAGGCGGTCCACAGCAGCGACGAGACGAACAGCGGGAAGGCGTTCGACAGCAGGCGGCCGACGGCGGCCGGCGGACAGCCGGGGCCCGCCGGACCCGGCCGGGTCAGCGCCAGATGCACCGCCGCCGCGCCGTACCACAGGGTCAGGGCGGCAAAGCAGCCGCGGGTATCGTCGACGAC
>DUZF01000179.1 GCA_013349665.1 Rhodospirillaceae bacterium
CCCGCCGAAGCGGGCTGCATCACCCATAACGCATTGATTTAATTGGTGCCCCAGGCCGGACTCGAACCAGCACGCCCTTGCGAGCAACAGATTTTGAGTCTGCCGCGTCTACCATTCCGCCACTGGGGCACCGCGGGGTAGGGCGCCGATCATAAACAAGCTTCGGCCCCGGTCAATCCCCCGGCTGCCATCCGATTCGGCCATTGCCGGGAAGGCGGCGGGACTGCTACATCTCGTCGGCCACCTGAGGGGACGAAAAACACCGCATGCTGAAACAGCTGTATGACTGGATGATGGGCTTGGCCGGGCATCGGCGGGCCTTGCTGTGGCTGGCGGCGGTGTCGTTCATCGAAAGCTCGGTGTTCCCCATCCCGCCCGACATCATGCTGATCCCCATGGTCCTGGCCGAGCGGCGCAAGGCCTGGTATTTCGCCGCCGTCGCCACCCTGTCCTCGGTTATCGGCGGCTGGCTGGGCTATGGCATCGGCTATTTCCTGTTCGAAACGGTGGGACAGCCGATCATTGACTTTTATCATCTGCAGAGCGGGTTCCTCGCCTTTCAGTCCTGGTTCGCCCAGAATGGCGGCTGGGTCATCCTGGCCAAGGGCTGGACGCCCATCCCCTACAAGCTGATCACCATCACCGCCGGGTTCAGTCGTCTCGACCCGCTGATCTTCACCCTGGCGTCGATCGGCTCGCGGGCCATGCGGTTCTTCCTGGTGGCCGGTCTGCTGTATTATTTCGGCGAGCCGATCCGCGGTTTCATCGAACGTCGGCTGACCCTGGTCACCACCGCCTTCGTCGTCGTCCTGGTCGGCGGCTTCCTCGCCATCAAGCTGTTCTGAGGCTGCCATGCCGTTTCTCCGCCATCCGCTGCATCTGATCCTGCTGGCCTCGGTCGGGGCTTTGGCGGCGGCCTTCACCGCGCAATACGGCTTCGGCCTCAGGCCCTGCGTTCTGTGTCTTTACCAGCGCCTCCCCTACGGCCTGGCGGCGGTGCTGGCGCTGGCCGGGCTGGTCGGGCCGCTGGCCGGCCGCGGCCGGACGGTTCTGCTGGCGCTGTGCGGGCTGGCCTTCGCCGTCAATGCCGGCATCGCGATGTTCCATGTCGGCGTCGAGCAGCATTGGTGGGCCGGCCTTGCCGCCTGCACCGGCGGCGGCCAGCCGATGGCGGGCAGCATCGAGGACCTGAAGGCCATGCTGGCCGGACCGCCGCCGCCGCGCTGCGACCAGATCCCGTGGTCGCTGTTCGGCATTTCCATGGCCGGATACAATGTTCCGGCGTCCCTCGTCCTGGCCGGCTTCGCCGCCTGGGCGGCGATCAACAGCAGGACCCCGCGATGACCGACAAACCCAGAACCATGGCCGGCGATCCGAGCCTCGCGCAGGTGGTGGAGCGCATCATCCGCGTCGATCAGGCGGGGGAATACGGCGCCGTTCGCATCTATCAGGGCCAGCGCGCGGTCCTCGGCGGCAGCCCGCGGATCGGCGGGGCGCTGCGCGAGATGGAGCGGCAGGAACAGGATCATCTGGCGAAGTTCAATGAATTGATGAGCGAACGCCGGGTGCGGCCGACCCTGCTGCAGCCGCTCTGGCATGTCCTCGGTTTCGCGCTGGGCGCCGGCACCGCGCTGCTGGGCGAAAAGGCGGCGATGGCCTGCACCGTCGCCGTCGAGGAGGCCATAGACGAGCATTATGCCAGTCAGGCCGCGCAGTTGGGTGATGAGGAGCCGGAACTGCTGGCGGTGGTGCAGGAGTTCCGCGACCATGAACTGGCGCATCGCGACCTGGCGCTTGCCCAGGGCGCCGAAGCGGCGCCGGGCTATCCGCTGCTGCATGCGGTGATCAAGAACGGCTCCCGCCTGGCCATCTGGCTGTCGCAGCGGATTTAGGCGGCCGGAGGCCGCCGCGAACCGACCCGGAGCGAAGCGACTGGCGCGTTGAGCGCCCGCGCGATGGTTCGCGCGTAGCCAAGGCGGCCGGAGGCCGCCGCCAGCTTCGCTGGCAAACGTTACGAGTCGTGCGCAAAGCGCACCGGCGACTGAGGGGCGGAAAATACTAAGCCGGATCCAACTCGGTATCCCAGTAGAGGAAATCCCGCCAGCTTTCGTGCAGATAATTGGGCGGAAAGGCCCGGCCGTGATCCTGCAGCAGGTGGTTGGAGGGCTGCGCCGGCCGCACCAGCGGGAACATGCCGGCTTCGCGCGGCAGGCGGCTGCCCTTCCTCAGGTTGCAGGGCGAGCAGGCGGTGACCACGTTGTCCCATACCGTGTGACCGCCGCGCGAGCGCGGCACCACATGGTCGAAAGTCAGGTCATGGGTGGGCAGCGAGCCGCCGCAATACTGGCAGGTGAAGCGGTCGCGCAGGAACACGTTGAACCGGGTGAAGGCCGGCCGGCGAGCCGAGGGGATGTATTCCTTGAGCGAGATGACGCTGGGCAGGGCCATTTCCCAGGACGGCGAATGGATCATCCGGCTGTACACCGAAACCACGTTCACCCGTCCGGAGACGACGGCTTTCACGGATTCCTGCCAGGACCACAGGGACAAGGGATAGTAACTGAGCGGACGGAAGTCCGCATTCAGTACCAGGGCCGGACAGCCATCAAGCGCAAGGGACAAGATCCACTCCCGCTACCAGCTTGCATTACAACATATAGGGTATCTACCAGAATTAACGCCCAAGCAAGCATAACAATTCAGTGACGGTCGGCCTCTCCGTCCTGTCCCAGGGCGGCGGCGACAAAACGAATACCGGCGCGCAGTCCGTCATCGTTGAGCCCATGACCCAGACCCGGGCAGGGCAGGGCTTCCACCGGCACCGCCATCAGCTCCAGGGCGCTTTTCGCCAGGTCGAGGAAGCCGAACGGCACCACCTCGTCCTCTTCGCCATGGATCAACAGCACCGGCGGCCGTGCCGTCAGTTCGGCCGGCAACAGGTCCGGTGCCGCCAGCATGCCGGAATAGCCGACCAGGCAGGCACAGGGAACGGCGCGACGCAGCGCCACGTAGAGGGCCATCATGGTGCCCTGGGAGAAGCCGACCAGCGCCAGTTGCCGGTCGCTGAGGCCGCGCTTGGCCAATTCGGCGTCGAGAAAGGCATTGAGCAGTGGGGCGGCGGTGCGGATGCCGGCCAGGATGGCCGGCGGCGACAGGTCGGCAAGGCTGAACCACTGATGGCCGACGGGCGCCATGTCGAAGGCGAAGGGCGCATGCGGCGAGAGGAATTCGGCGTCGGGCAGCAGATCGGCGAAATAAGGCGCCATGCCGATCAGGTCGTCGCCGTCGGCGCCGACTCCGTGCAGGAACACCACCAGCTGCCTGGCCGCCCCGCCGGAGGCCGGGGGCACCGAGGGACCGCGTAAGGGTGTGTCAGCCATGGCGAGATCCTCTCCGATGTCGAAGGCGAGTGGTAGCGGAAAAACGGTGATATTGTCACGCGCATGATAGCGATGACCACACGATTTGCACCCAGCCCGACCGGGCGACTGCATCTTGGCCATGCCTATGCCGCCCTGTTCGCCCATCGGGCGGCGCGGGCGGCCGGGGGGCGGTTCCTGCTGCGCATCGAGGATATCGACGCCGGCCGCTGCCGCCAGGATTTCGTCGACGGCATCGTCGCCGACCTGGCCTGGCTGGGGCTGGACTGGGATGGCCCGGTCCGCCGGCAGTCCGAGCATCTCGACGATTACCGGGCGGCCCTCGGGCGGCTCGACGGCCTGGGCCTGCTGTATCCCTGCTTCTGCACCCGTTCCGACATCCTGCGCGAAGTCGAGCGCGCCGGGGCCGCCCCGCAGGGACCGGACGGGCCGCTTTATCCCGGGCTGTGCCGCGGCCTGACGGCGAGCGAGCGGCGGGACCGCGCCGCCGCCGGCGAGCCCTTCGCCCTTCGCCTCGACATGGCGCGGGCGGCGGCACTGGCCGGCCGGCTGACCTGGATCGACGGCGCCGCCGGCGAGCAGGTGGCCGAGCCCGGCCTGTTCGGCGATGTGGTCCTGGCGCGCAAGGATGCGCCCAGCAGCTATCATCTGGCGGTCACCGTCGACGACGCCCTGCAAGGCGTCACTCTGGTCACCCGGGGAACGGATCTGTTCGCCGCCAGCCATCTGCACCGCCTGCTGCAGGCCCTGCTGGAGCTGCCGGTGCCGCGCTGGCACCATCACCGGCTGCTGAGCGATCCCTCCGGCCGGCGCCTGGCCAAACGCGACCGGGCGGCGACCCTGCTGTCGATGCGCGAGGCCGGCGCCGATCCGCGGGCAATTATTTCCTCGCTAGCGGATGATGCAGCATGACCAGGCTGGTCAGGCGGTCGTCCTGGATATGGGTGTAGATCTGGGTGGTGGCGATATCGGCATGGCCCAGCATCTGCTGGACGCTGCGCAGATCGGCGCCGCCGGCCAGCAGATGGCTGGCGAAGGAATGGCGCAGCACATGGGGCGACAGCCGGGACGGCGTCAGGCCGGCCTCGGCGGCCAGTCGGCGCAGCAGCTTGAACACGCCGTCGCGGGTGAGCGGACGGGCGCCGCGGCGGTCGCCGGGAAACAGCCAGCGGCTGGCCTTCGGCTGGCGCAGCTCCAGCCACTCGGCCACCGCCCGGCGCGCCGGCAGGCCGAGCGGCACCATGCGCTCCTTTGAGCCCTTGCCGCGCACCACCAGCATCTGTTGGTCGCGGGCGACCGCGGCATAGGGCAGGCAGACCAGTTCGGACACCCTGAGGCCGGTGGCGTAAAGCAATTCGACCAGGGCCCTGGCCCGCCGGCCGGCGACGCCCGGGCGTTCCCCGGCGGCGGCCAGCAAATCGTCGACGCCGCCGCGGTCGAGATATTTCGGCAGCACCCGGCCGAGCCGCGGGCTGTCGACGGCGAGGCTGGGATCGTCGTCGCGGACGCCTTCGGCGAAAAGGAATTTGTGGAACTGCCTGAGGCAGGACAGCCGCCGCGCCGCCGTCCGCGGCGCCAGGCCCTGGCGCGCCATCAGGCCGAGAAAGCCCCTGAGGTCGGCGTCGTCGGCCTGATGGACGGCCCGTCCGCGGCCGACCAGAAATTGATCGAAGGCCTCGAGGTCGCGCCGATAGGCGTCACGGGTGTTGACGGCGGCACCGCGCTCGGCCGTCATCATTTCGAGAAAGGCCTCGGCGTGCCGCCCGATCATCTACACGCCGCTGGCGATGGCCGCCTCCACCGCCACCGCGCGGGCCTCGGCCTCCAGCCCGGCATGGCGCAACACCGATACCGTCCAGGCCAGCAGGGCCGGGTCGGCCTTGTCGGGATCGCCCAGGCAGGCCAGGGCGAAGGTCACCGTCTCGCCCAGGCGGCGCCCCTCGGCGGCGGCCTGCAGCAATTCGCGAAGCGCGGCGCGCGGCATCACCGCGGCACCGCCGGCCGGTCCGTCGAGCAGCGCCAGCCAGTCCTCGGCCGGCACCTTCTCGCCCAGCGCCGCCAACAGTCCCAGCAGTACCTGCTCGCGCCGGATGCCGGCCTCGCCGGGCAGGGCCGAGCGGGCCTTGCGCCAGGCGGCGAGCAGCGGCGCCAGGGGTTGCTCGTCATGCATGGCCAAACGGGCCAGAGGCGCCAGGGCCGCCGCCACCGAAGCGGCGCCGTCATCGGTCAACCCTTGCGCGCGGGCCAGGCTGAGCCACAGCCTGGCGGCGGCGTCGCTTTGCGCGGCGAGCAGGGCACGGGCCGCCGGGTAGGCGAACCAGCCGAGCTCGGCGGCGGGCGGAATGGCGGCGATGTCGGCGGCATAGAGCCGGGCCCCGGCGGCGAAGGCGCCATGGTCGGCGGCCAGGCTCAGCGCCTTGGCGATGATCTCGGCCTTGGCGGCGGGGGTCTGCTGGGCGGCGGCGGCGCGGAACATCAGGGCGCGTCCGCGCGTACCCTTCTCGGCGGCCAGCATGGCCACCGGCGCCGCCAGCTC
>DUZF01000251.1 GCA_013349665.1 Rhodospirillaceae bacterium
CGGCCTGCCGGCCGGCGCCGCCGCTCGCTGGACCGGCGAGCCGGGGGAGGGCCGAAGGCTGCTGATCACCGCCGAACAGGGTCTGGGCGACACGCTGCAATTCTGCCGTTACGCCCCGCTGGCGGCGGCCAGGGGATGGCGGGTGGTGCTGGCGGTGCAACCACCGCTGGTTCGCCTGCTCGCCGGACTGCCCGACATCTGCCAGGTCGTTCCCTGGTCGGACGAGCCCATGCCCAGCGACGCGCATATTCCGCTGATGAGCCTGCCATGGGTGTTTGCCACGCGGCTGGACAGCATTCCCGCCGCCCCCTATCTGCGGGCCCAGCCCGCCGCCGTCGAGACCTGGCGACGGCGATTGCTGGAACGCCACGGACTGGGCCGCAAGATCGGCCTGGTCTGGGCCGGGGCGGCGCGGACGGATCCCTTGAGCCGGTCGGTCGATGGACGTCGCTCGATGCGGCCCGCGTTGCTGGCGCCGTTGCTCGGCTGCCCCGGAGCGCTGTATTTCAGCCTGCAGAAGGACGGTCCGCCGGCAGCCCCGCCGCTGATCGACTATATGGAGGAAATGGCGGATTTCGCCGATACCGCCGCCCTGGTCAGCGCCCTCGACCTGGTGATTTCCGTCGATACCTCGATGGTCCATCTGGCCGGCGCCCTGGGCAAGCCGGTGTGGATGCTGGACCGCTTCGACGCCTGCTGGCGCTGGCTGGAGAACCGCGACGACAGCCCGTGGTATCCCGGGCTGCGGATTTTCCGCCAGCCGGCGCCGGGAGACTGGCCGGCGGTTGTGCAACGGGTGGCCGAAGCGCTTAGCGCGTTATGACGCCGCCGGCACGCCGCTGGTGGTCGAATGTTCGAAATGCAGCGCCTGGCCGGGGCGGGCCACGGCGAAGGCGGCATGGGCGGCCACGGCGCCTTCGGAAAATCCCTGCAGGATCAGCTTGAGCTTGCCCGCATAGCCGGCGATATCGCCGATGGCGTAGACCCCGGGCAGATTGGTCGCCATGGTGGCCGGATCGACGGTGATGGCGTGGCCGTCCATCGCCAGCCCCCATTGGGCGATCGGTCCCAACTGGCTGGCCAGGCCGAAAAACGCCAGCAGCACATCGGCCGGCAGGCGACGCGTCCGCCCTTCCAGATCGGCCACCACCACAGCCGTCAGCCGTCCGTCCCGCCCCTCCAGCCCGTGCAGCTGATAGGGCACCACCAGGGTGATGGCCCGGCTGTCGACCAGGTCATGAAGCCGTGCCTCGGAGGCGGGGGCGGCGCGGAATTTGGCGCGGCGGTGAATGACGGTGACTTCGGCCGCCAGCCCGGCCAGCGAGATCGCCCAATCCACCGCCGAATCGCCGCCGCCGGCGATCACCACCCGCCGGCCGCGCAGATCCTCGCGCCGGCGGACCATATAAAACACGCTCCGCCCCTCGAAATCGGCGAGGCCCGGCAGCGGCGGCCGGTTGGGCCCGAAGGCGCCGGGACCGGCGGCGATCACCACCACCGGGGCGATCAGCGAGGCGCCGTCCGACAGCTCCACCGCCCAGCGACCGTCGGGCAGGCGGGTCAGCGCCGTGACGGTGACCCCCAGATGGTATTGCGGGTTGAACGGCGCCGCCTGCTCGGTCAGCCGTTCCACCAGATCGCCGGCAAGGATGGTGGGAAAGCCGGGAATGTCATAGATCGGCTTTTCCGGATAAAGGGCGGTCAATTGACCGCCCGGCACCGGCAGCGCGTCCACCAGGTGACAGGACAGGCGCAGCATGCCCAGCTGAAAGACGGCGAACAGTCCGACCGGCCCGGCGCCGATGATCACCGCATCGGTTTCGTGGCGCGTCGGGCGGGTTTCGGTCATGCTTTTCTCCTGTCAGGGTTGCCGGGCAAAAATGGCCAGCCCGGCCTCGCGAATCAAGATGGGCAATGCTAGGATCGCCGCCTCTGGCAAAAGGGAGGCGGGTTTGGCGCCGGACATCATCATCGAACTGCCCGACGAGGGTGCCACCTGCGCCCTGGCCGCCCGCCTCGCGCGGCTGGCCCGCTCCGGCGACGTCTTCGCCCTGGCCGGCGATCTCGGCAGCGGCAAGACGACCCTGGCCAGGGCCTTCATCCGCAGCCTGACCGATCCCGCCGCCGAGGTGCCGAGCCCCACCTTCACCTTCTGCCAGGCCTATGATTTCGATTACGGAATAATCTGGCATTTCGACCTCTACCGCATGGAAAAGCCCGAGGATGCGGTGGAACTGGGGATTGAGCAGGCGTTTTCCGAGGGGATCAGCCTGATCGAATGGCCCGAACGCCTGGGCCGCTGGCTGCCGGCCGATTGCCTGACCGTCGCCCTGACCGATGGCCAAACCCCCGACGCCCGCCTGGCGCGGCTGAGCGGCGGCGGCGGATGGTCCGAGCGCCTCGGGGGGATCGCCGGATGAGCGACCGCGCAACCCTGATGGACGCCTTCCTGACCCGCCATGGCTGGCCGCCGCAGGCCCGCCGGCCGCTGGCCGGCGACGCCTCCTTCCGCCATTACCACCGCCTGGCCGACAACGGACGGCGGGCGGTGCTGATGGACGCGCCGCCGCCGCAGGAGGACGTCCGGCCCTTCGTCCTCATCGCCCGTCATCTGGCAGCGCTGGGCCTGTCCACCCCCGCCCTGCTGGCGGTGGACGAAACCGCCGGACTGCTGCTGCTGGAGGATTTCGGCGACGACACCTTCACCCGACTGCTGGACGCCGGCACCGCCGCCGACGACCTCTATGCCCTGGCCATCGACTGCGTCGCCGCCCTGCACCGCCTCGGCGCCGCCGCCATTCCCGCCGGCCTGCCGGCCTATGACGACCAGCGCCTGCTGACCGAGGCGTTGCTGCTGACCGACTGGTATCTGCCCAAGGTCACCGGCGGGCGCCTGGCGGACACAGCCCGCGAAGACTATGCCGCGCTGTGGCGGGAGCTGTTTCCCCTGGCCCGCGCCATGCCCGACACCCTGGTGCTGCGCGACTTCCATGTCGACAACCTGATGCGCCTGCCCGGCCGTCCCGGCGTCGCCGCCTGCGGCCTGCTGGATTTCCAGGACGCCGTCGCTGGTCCACTGACCTATGACCTGATGTCGCTGCTGGAGGATGCCCGGCGCGACCTCGATCCGGCTTTGGTCTCGGCCATGCGGCGGCGCTATCTCGACGCCTTCCCGGCCCTCGACCGCGAGGCCTTCGACCTTTCCTGGACGGTTCTGGCGGCGCAACGCCACGCCAAGGTCATCGGCATCTTCACCCGTCTCGAGCAGCGCGACGGCAAGCCGGTCTATCTGCGGCACATCCCCCGCGTCTGGCATCTGCTGGAGGCGGCGCTGGCCCATCCCCGCCTCGGCCGGCTGAAGGCTTGGCTCGACCGCCATCTGCCGGCGGAGCTGCGCCGATGAGCGCCGGCCCTCAACATGCCCCCCAACATGCTATGGTCCTGGCCGCCGGGCTGGGCCTGCGCATGCGGCCGCTGACCCTGGCCTGCCCGAAACCGCTGCTGCCGGTAGCGGGCCGCAGCATGCTGGACCGCGTGCTGGACCATCTCGATCTGACCGCAGTGCCGCACCGGGTGGTCAACGCCCATTGGCTGGGCGAACAGATCCACCGCCATCTGGCCGGCCGGCCGGGGACCGTCATCTCCGACGAGGAGGTGCTGCTGGAGACCGGCGGCGGCATCGCCAAGGCCCTGCCGCTGCTGGGCGGGGGTTCTTTCTACGCCGCCAATGCCGACATCCTGTGGACCGACGGTGCGATCCCGGCCCTGGCCCGCCTGGCCGGGGCATGGCGGGATGACGCCATGGACGCCCTGCTGCTGCTGGCCAATCCGGCCCGCGCCTTCGGCTATGACGGCCCCGGCGATTTTTGTCCGGCCGCCGACGGCAGGCTGACCCGGCGCCGCGACGGCGACGGCGGCGCCCTGGTCTTCACCGGCGTGCAGATCCTGCATAGCCGGCTGTTCGCCGGTTGCCCGGCCGGCGCCTTCTCGCTCAACCGGCTCTATGACCGGGCCCAGGCCGAGGGCCGCCTGTTCGGCCTCAGCCATGACGGCGGCTGGTATCACATCGGCACTCCCGAGGCCCTGGCCGAGGCCGATCGCCTGCTGACCGCCTGATGTCCATCCTCACCATTCCGCCCGGGGTCAGCTTTGTCGACAGCCTGGCCGCCGGGCTGCTGGCCGAGACGGCGGGCGACCCGCTGGCCCTGTCGGCGATGCTGGTGCTGCTGCCGACGCGGCGCGCCTGCCGGGCGCTGTCCGAGGCTTTCCTGCGCCAGGCGGAAGGCCGGCCGCTGCTGCTGCCCAGGCTGCAGCCGCTGGGCGATGCCGACGAGGACGAGCTGGTTCTGGCCGGCGACCTCGACCTGCCACCGGCCATTCCGCCGCTGACCCGGCAATTGCTGCTGGCCCGCCTGATCATCGCCCTCGGCGGCGGCCGCGACGGCCGGCCGCCGACGCCGGAACAGGCGGCGCGTCTGGCCGGCGAATTGGGCCGTCTGCTCGACCAGGTCACCACCGAAGGCCTGTCCTTCGCCGGTCTGCAGCGTCTGGTGCCGGCGCAGCTGGCCCGCCATTGGCAGATCACCGTCGATTTCCTCGCCATCCTGACCGAGCACTGGCCGAAGATCCTCGCCGAACAGGGCTGGATGGACGCCGCCGACCGCCGCAACCGCCTGCTGGCGGCGCAGGCCGCCCAGTGGGACGCCGCGCCGCCATCCTTCCCGGTGCTGGCCGCCGGCTCCACCGGCAGCATTCCGGCCACCGCCCGCCTGCTCGAGGTAATCGCCAGGCTGCCGGCCGGCCGGCTGGTGCTGCCCGGGCTCGACCGCGAGATGAGCGACGCCGACCGCGCCGCCCTCGACCCCGGCCATCCGCAATGGGGCCTGATGCGATTGCTGGCCGGTTTGAATACCGCCCCCGCCGACGTCAAACTGTGGCCGGCCTGCGCCGGGGGCGGAACACCGCGCGCCCGGCTGATCGCCGAGGCCATGCGGCCGGCCGCCACCACCGACGCCTGGCGGCGCCTCGCCGGGCAGGAGATCGAGCTGTCGGGACTGTCGCGCCTCGACTGCCCGGCCCCGCGCGAGGAGGCGGCGGTCATCGCCCTGATGATGCGCCAGGCCCTGGAAATCCCGGAACGCACCGCCGCCCTGGTCACCGCCGACCGGCCGCTGGCCCGGCGGGTGGCGGCCGAGCTGGGACGCTTCGGGGTGGATATCGACGATTCGGCCGGGCGTCCGCTCGACCTTACCCCGGTCGGCAGCTATCTGCTGCTGACGGCGACGATGATCGCCGACGGCTTCGCTCCCCATGCCACCCTGGCGGCGCTCAAATCTCCCCTGGCCCGCGGCGGACTGCCGCCGGGGGCGTTGCCGGCCCGGGTGCGCCGGTTGGAACTGGCGGCCTTGCGCGGCCCCAGGCCGGCGCCCGGTATCGACGGCCTGCTGGCCGCCATCGGCGAGCGGCCGGAACTGACCGCCTGGCTGCGCCAGCTGCAGGAGACGGCGGCGCCGCTGACCGCCCTGATGCAGGCGCCCGAGGCGCCGCTGCGGGCCCTGCTGGCGGCGCATCTGGCCTTCGCCGAGCGCCTGGCCGACACCCCGGAGGAGGCCGGGTCGTCGATCCTGTGGCGGGACGAGGCGGGGCGCGCGGCGGCGCAATATGTCGCCGACCTGGCGCTGGCCGGCGAAAATTTTCCGCCGCTGGCCGGCGACGCCTATCCCGGGCTGCTGCGCCAGCTGATGGCCGCCACCACCGTGCGCCCGACCTGGGGCCGCCATCCACGGCTGGCCATCTGGGGCCCGCTGGAGGCCCGCCTGCAGCATGCCGATCTGCTGATCCTTGGCGGTCTCAACGAAG
>DUZF01000331.1 GCA_013349665.1 Rhodospirillaceae bacterium
CTGCTGGCCACCGCCGAGGTGCTGCGCAGCCATGGCGCCGCCATCGCCCGCCTGGCCGAGGCGCGGCCTCTGCCGCAGCCCGAGGGCATCGAACGCGCCGACCTCGACGTCCTGCTGCCGATGGGCGCCGTGCATCAGGGATTGGCCCTGGCCGCCGACCCCTTGCCCGAGTTGCAGATCATCGACCTGCTGGACGCCGCCCGCGGCCGCGACAGCGCCCAGCTGGTAGTCCTCGACCAGGTCACCGACCCCCACAACGCCGGCGCCGTGCTGCGCTCGGCGGCGGCCTTCGGGGCGCTGGCGGTGGTGGTGCAGGACCGCCATGCGCCGGAGCAGACCGGCACCCTGGCCAAGGCCGCCTCGGGGGCGCTGGAACGGGTGCCGCTGGTGCGCGTCACCAATCTGGTGCGCGCCCTCGAGGAACTGAAAAGCGGCGGGTTCTGGATCGCCGGCCTGGCCGGCGACGCCGAGCAGACCCTGGCCGCCGCCGGATTGAACGGCAAGATCGCCCTGGTCCTGGGCAGCGAGGGCGACGGCCTTCGCCGCCTTACCCGCGAGCATTGCGACCATCTGGTGCGCCTGCCGCAGACCGACCAGGTGGAAAGCCTGAATGTCAGCAACGCCGCCGCGGTGGCCTTGTATGAGCTGGTCAGGCGGTGACCGACGGACCCGTTTTTACAACATACCTCGTTCGGGGGATGTATGAACTTGCGGTTTGGCTCATAGTGGGATGCATTGGTGAAAAGGGATCCTTCCGGATCAGGGGACAAGACAATGAACACGGTCGCGAAATTCTTCCTCGTCGGGCTGCTGGTTGGTGCTTCTACCACCGCTCCGGCCTCGGCGGCACAGCTTCTCGTCAACCCCGGCCTCACCGCCAACGGCGCGGATTGGACCTTTGACTACTCTAACAACAGCCCCAAACTTGTGATTAAGACCGACGGCACAGCTTGGTTCGGCGCTGAGGGTGGCGCGGTGGATACCTTGTCCCAGGTCCTGCCGACGATCGCCGGAAACAAATATGATATCAGCTTCAACTTTTCCGTCACCGGCTACAACAGCAACTCCGCGTTCACGGCCAAGTTCGGCGATACGGTCCTCTACTCGTTTGACCCCAAAACCGGCGCGCCGGCCAATTCCAACATGTCCTTTACCGAGACGGCCTCACCGACCACCGCCAGCCTCGATGCCCAGGGCAAAATGATCGGCGGCACCGTATTGTCCTTCGCCGGCATGGATAACCCCGGCTGGGAAGTCATCGGCAATATTTCGGTAAACGGCACCTCCGCCTTTGCGCCGCAACTGGCCGCCGTTCCGCTGCCGGGCGCCTTGCCGATGTTCGGCGCCGCGCTGGTCGGGCTGGGCGGTCTGGCCCGCCGCCGTGCCAAGCAGGCCGCGTAACCGCCCCCGATAGCGATCGGGTCAAGGCCCGGGATCCATCCAAAAAATAGCGACAGTCCCTTGCACATTGGGCGGGGGCTGTCTAATTTTGCCTGCGGAAGCCGGTTTAGCTCAGTTGGTAGAGCAATCGCCTTGTAAGCGATAGGTCACGAGTTCGAGTCCCGTAACCGGCACCATTTCAATATTACCGGACCTCCAGCGCCACAGCCGGCAATGCGGCGTCGGGGCCGATCTTGGCGACGACATAGCGCATCAGGCTCAAGGTTCCGTGGAACTCGCCATGCACCACGCTGCCGGTGAGCCCCTTGACCGTGACCTTGGCCTCGACGGCGTCGTTCAGGTCGACCAGACGGGCGAGGCGGACGCTTATCGTCTGGCCGACGGTCAGACCGCGCCCCTGAAAACTGACGCCGTTCACGGATACGTCCACCACCGTATGGACCTGCCCATCCATGAGAATCACCAGTCCCTGGCCGTTTTGACGCCTCACCTGCCGCCTCTCGATTGTCTGCCGCATACCGTCCCCGCTCCCCAGAACCTCGCCACTCTCGCCCAAAACTCCAATCCCACCTATCCCCAAACGGGGACGGCGAAATCCCGACGCCGTACCTTTTTGGGGGGACAAAATAAAAATCGCCGGCAGCCACGATTTTTTTTGATTTGTACCACCAACGGGGTATGCGCCATTGGAGATGGCTTGCTTTAATCGACCATCGGATTTGTTGATCCCTGTCGCGGATCGGAGATGGCGAAATGAAAAAAACTCTCAAGCTCTTGACCGCCGTGTCAGCCACCGTCCTCGTCCTTGGTCTGGCCGGCACCGCCCAAGCGGCGAATTACCTGGACTGGGGATTTTCCTACATTGCCGCCGACGGGACTTCCGTCAACGGCACCATCACCACGACAGACACACCCGTACCGGGGCTGACCTTCAACGATGCCACCACTCAGGCACTTAGCGCCCACGGCCAATACACCATCAACGGCATCAGCTTCAGCATCAAGGGATACGATATCGTTTCCGTGACCGGCACCCGGACAAAGAACGACTCGGTCACCCAAATTTCCGGCATGGTCGGCACCGCCGGCAGCTTGCAAAGCACCATCGGCACCTCGCCGACCTACATCTACGACAACGTGCTGTACACCGGACAAAATGTTGGGCCGGGCAACGCTACCGCCCCGGTTGTCGATATTCTCGGGCTGGAATATGCGGCAGGCACTCAGCAGTTCAATCTCTATTACACCGACAGCTACAAGAACAACCAGCCCACCTACATGGAAAACCTGGACCCCGTCCAAGGCACCGTCCTGCTCGGTTCTCCGGCACAGGCAATGCCCCCCTCGCCGGTTCCCGTCCCCGGCGCCTTGCCGCTGTTCGCCAGCGGCCTGCTGGGCATGGGCTTGCTGGGCCGGCGTCGCGCCCGGACCACCGCCAAGGCCTGACGACACTGACGGGAAGGCACTGTCCGCCTTCCCGCTTGCCGGGAGTCAATGAAATCGGGTAGTAAAATACCTGATGGATTTTCCTTTACTTGTCGATCGCAGATGAAAAAGGCACTCGCGGCATTTCTCTCCCGAGCGGCGAAGCTCGAGCTGACGTCGGCCGAGCATTACGACCAGCTGGCGGGCCAGATGGCGAAGCTGCAATTGCGCGACACCGAGCTGCTGTTCCGCGATTTCGCCGGCATGTCCCGCCTGCATTACCGGGACATCGTCACCCTGGCCGACCAGCGCAAGCTTGACCTTGCCGAAATCGTCTCGGGCGACTGTCCCGACCTTGATTCCATCGGCGATCCGCAATCCCTGCGGTCTCCCTACAATGCCATCCTGCACGGCAAGGAGATCGAGAACCGGGTCCGCGATTACTATCTCCAGGTGGCCGCTTCGGATACCGACGCCGAGGTCCGCCAGGTGGCGGCCGATTTCGCCTATGAGGAAGAGAAGCATATCGACATCCTGGACGAATGGATCGCCATCACCCCAAGACTCCAGAGTTGAAATAATTCAATAAATAGTCCGACCAGGAATTCCCCATCCCCCGTTCGGGGGATGCGCGCGATTTCACGAACTCCTATACTTCCGGTTTAATGAGGGGAAATCGGCACCAGCCGTGACCGGGAGCAAAATGTCTCACCTCGTCATCGATGCGTTCTATCAGGCCCTCGAGGCGATGATCGTGACCGATCGCGTCGGCCGGATCCTCCATGCCAATCATGCCTTTACCGGCCTTACCGGCTACCAGGAGGACGAGATCGTCGGCCAGACGCCGCGGGTCCTGCGCTCCGACCGCCATGACAGCCTCTTCTATCAGGCGATGTGGAAGGAGTTGCTGCTGGTCGGCGAATGGTCGGGCGAAGTCTGGAACAAACGCAAGGACGGCGAGATCTATCCCCAGCGACTCAGCATCGCGGCGCTGCGCCATCCCAGCGGCGACGTGCATAATTATGTCGCGGTGATGAGCGATCTCACCGCCAGCAAGAGCGCCGAGCAGCGCATCGAGCATCAGGCCACCCACGACCCGCTGACCGGCCTGCCCAATCGGGTCCTGTTCCTCGACCGCCTGGCCAACGCCTGTTCGCGGGCCACCCGCGAGCATGAGGAGGCGGCGCTGCTGATGCTGGACCTCGACCGCTTTAAACTGGTCAATGACAGCCTCGGCCATGAAGCCGGCGACCAGCTGCTGCGGGAAACCGCCGGCCGCCTGCTCGGCTGTGTCCGCGAAACCGACACCGTCGCCCGCATCGGCGGCGACGAGTTCACCATCATCATCCCCAATCTTCGCGAGACCAAGGATGTTGAAATCGTCGCCAAGAAGATCCTGAAGGAACTGACCGAACCCTTCCAGGTCGGCGGCAGCGAACCCGCCTTCGTCTCCGCCAGCATCGGCATCGCCGTCACCCCGACCGACGCCACCACGCCCGATTCGATGATGCGATACGCCGATATGGCGATGTATCAGGCGAAGGATGAAGGCCGTAACAATTACCGCTTCTTCTCCGACAAGATGAACGACGCCCTGCTGCAACGGATCGGCATCGTGCGCGACATTCATCGCGCCCTGGCCAACAACGAATTCGAGGTCTACTACCAGCCGATCCTCGACTCCAACACCGGCTGCCTGGTCGGCGCCGAGGCGCTGCTGCGCTGGAACCGCCCCGACGGCAAGCAGGCGCCGGCGGTCGAATTCATCGCCGTCGCCGAGGATACCGGCCTGATCATCCCCATCGGCGAAGCAGTCCTCGACAAAGTGGTCAACAGCCTGGTCGCCTGGCGCCGCGCCGGCGCCGCGCCGGTCCGCGTTTCCATCAATCTGTCGCGCCGCCAGCTGCGCGATTCCAACGCCTTCGAACATATCCGCGAGCGCCTCGCCGCCTCCAGCGTTCCTCCGGACTGCCTGGAATTCGAGATCTCGGAAACCGTGCTGAAGGACGAGACGCCGGCCATCCGCGATGCCCTGAAGAAACTCGGCGGTTTCGGCGTCGGCCTGTCGGTCGACAATTTCGGCACCGGCTATACCTCGCTGCAGCATTTGCGCAAGGTTCCGGTGACGGCGCTGAAAATCGACAAGCTGTTCATCGGCAATCTGCTGGCCGAGGACGACGACGCCGTGCTCACCGACGCCATCATCGCCATGGCCCATTCCCTGGGGATCAGCATCGTCGCCGAAGGGGTGGAAAGCGACGAACAATGGCAACGCCTGCGCGAGCGCTCCTGCGACTTCATTCAAGGTTATCTGGTCAGCAAGCCCCTGGCGGAAAGCGAGTTTCTCGCTTTGCTGACCTCGCATATGGCCTCTGCCGGCTAGAACTTACCATTACACTTGTAACAAGACTGCCAGGCCATAAATTCCATTAGGGAATTGTTATGCGCCTTGCTACCGCGGTGGCGCTTTGGTAGCGTAGCCTTCTGTCCAACCATCACCTATACGTTTATGAACGGTATGTTACAGATTTTCTTCTGTGGGGCGACTTTTTGACTGCCTAGACCTTTGAAGGTACATCTCTTTTGGAACTTGAGAGTCTTTCTAAACTTATTTCCGCGATTTTCGACGCGACGGTGGTGCCGTCGGGTTGGGACATGCTTGCGGGAAAATTCATCGACACCTTCCGCGCCGACAAATGCAGCTTTCAGGTTCGCGATTCCGTCACCGGCTCGACCCAGATCATCGGCCGCAGTTCGGGTCTCGACGCCACTTTGGCCGAGGATTACGAGACCTGGTACTACAAGGACGACATCTGGGCCAAGCGGGCCATGCCGGCCCATCTCAACCATCCGGTGATCGGCCATGAGCTGATCACCGAGGAAGACCTCGTCGCCTTGGATTTCTATCGCGACTATTGCGCGCCGCAGGGTATTTTCCATGCCCTCTATGGCCTGCAGGATATCGGCGACCATTGCATCGGCATGATCAATATCTATCGCCCCCGCGACGCCG
>DUZF01000109.1 GCA_013349665.1 Rhodospirillaceae bacterium
TTCGCCTATCCCCTGGCCCTGCAATTCGCCCATGCCTATCGCGGGCACCGCCTGGTCCTGGTGGGCGACGCGGCGCATGGCATGCACCCGGTGGCCGGCCAGGGCATGAATATGGGGCTGCGCGACGTCGCCGCTTTGGCCGAGGTGCTGGTGGGGGCCAAACGCCTCGGGCTCGATCTCGGCGCCGCCGACATCCTCGAGCGCTATGCCCGCTGGCGGCGCTTCGACAATCTGCTGATGCTGGCCGTCACCGACGGACTGGTGCGGCTGTTCTCCAACGACCTGGCGCCGCTGCGGCTGGCCCGCGACCTCGGCCTGGCGACGGTCAACCGGCTGAACCCGGTGAAGCGCTTTTTCATGCGCCACGCCATGGGCCTGGTGGGCGACCTGCCGCGGCTGATGCGGGGCGAGAGTCTTTAGGTCCGATGAAACTTAAGCAGGCACGCCCGTGCCACTTTGTTTCTTGCTAACCTTCAGGGCTCCCGCGTCAGGCCGCGCACCGCCAGATCGGCCAGATAGTCCTGCCACACCTCGGCCTGGTTTTCCCCCATCTCATACAGATAGGTCCAGCTGTAGATGCCGGAATCATGCAGGTCGTCGAAGGTCAGCTTGACGGCATAGTTGCCCACCGGCTCGATGGCCATGATGCCGACATGGCGCCGCCCGGCGATCACCTTGCGTTCCGACGGCGAATGGCCCTGCACCTCGGCCGAGGGACTGGCGACCCGCAGCAGTTCCGCCGTCAGGGTGAAGCGGTTGCCGTCGTTGAAGGCGACGCTCAGTTCCTTGCGCGCCTTGTCGTAAACGATTTCCGTCGCTTCGATCATGGTTCACCCAACGGCCGGGCTTCCGACGGCAGCATGATGGGAATACCGTCGCGGATCGGAAAGGCCAGCTGGGCCTTTTCGCTGATCAGTTCCTGCTGCTCGGCGTCATAGGTCAACGGTCCCTTGGTCAGCGGACAGACCAGAAGTTCCAGTAATTTGGGATCGACCCCGGGGGTACGCTCGGTCATCTGCTTCTACCTCGTCATTGGCGCACGCTGCGCGGGCCGCCCTTGTATTCGGCCACCGCCATTTCCAGCAGCGTGATCAGGGTGGCGGCGCGCTGCTCGGCTTCCCGGCATTCCAGCAGGGCCTGTTTTTCCGGCGGCTCGAACGGACAGGCCATGGACAGGGATACCGTCAGCGCCAGATCGCTGGCGGCGTCGATGGCTTTCCAGTTGATGTCGAGACTGTGCATCTTGGAAAATTTCTTCAGCGCCGCCATCAGGCGGCGGCGGTCGACGCTGATGTCCGGCGCCGGCTCGAGATCGTGGCGGAAGGGTTCCCAGTCGGCGGCCACCCGGCGATAGCCGCGGTTGCTCTCCACTTCCTCGACCACCTTGAACCGGCAGACCCCGGTCAGGGTGACCAGCAGGCGGCCGTCGTCGGTTTCACTGAAGGCGGTGATCCGCCCGGCACAGCCGGTATCGAACACCGGGCCCGCCTCCTCGCCCTCGACCGGCGTTTTCTGCGGCTGGATCATGCCGAAGACGCGGCCCCAGGCCAGGGCATCCTGGACCAACGCCAGATAGCGCGGCTCGAAGACATTGAGCGGCAGCTTGCCGTCGGGCAGCAACAGCACCCCGGGTAACGGGAAGATCGGCAGGATGCGCGGCAGATCCTCGAGCCGCGGATGGAAGGGCCGGGGGTCCATGTCAGGAGAACATCAAAGACGACAGCCGTTTGCGCGCCGCCACCGTCAACGGGTCGGTGAGGCCGATGGCTTCGAACAGCTTGACCAGCTGCTTGCGCGCCGCCTCGTCGTTCCAGGCGCGGTTGCGGCGGAACAACTCCAGCAGTTCCTCCACCGCGGCCTCCCGCTCACCGCCGGCGTAATAGGCCATCGCCAGGTCGAACCGCACCTGATGGTCGTCGGGATTGACCGCCAGGGCGCGGCGGAGTTCGGCGCTGGGCCCGGCCTGACCGGCCTGTTCGGCCAGTTCCAGCGCGGCGCGGGCGGCGGTCACCTCGGGATTTTTGGCCAGTTCGGCGGGCAAGCCGTCGAGGAAGTGCCGCGCTTCCGGCAGCGCCCCCAGCGCCAGCAGGCAGCGCAGGCAACCGGCGGCCGCCTGCGGCTGGGCGGGCTCGGCGCCGAGAACCTCCTGGTAAACCTGCAGGGCGGCCTCGACCTCGCCGGCGGCCAGCAATTCCTTGGCTTCCGCCAGCACCTCGTCCAGACCGGGACCGGCGCCGGCCTGGTCGCCGATCAGGCGCTGGACGAAGGTCTTGACCTGGCTGTCGGGCACGGCACCGACGAAACCGTCCACCGGGCGGCCGTTCTTGAAGGCATAGACCGCTGGAATCGACTGGATGCGCATCTGCACCGCCAATTCCTGGTTGCGGTCGACATTGACCTTGACCAGATGCACGGCGCCACGGGCTTCCGTCACCAGACGCTCCAGCAGGGGACCCAGGGTTTTGCACGGGCCGCACCAGGGTGCCCAGAAATCGACCACCACCGGCACCTTCATCGAGGCTTCCAGCACGTCCTGGACGAAGGTCGCGGTGTCCGCGTCCTTGATCCATTGACTGCCGCCGCCGGCAGGTGCCGCTTCGCCTTTGCCGCCCTTGGCGCCGCCTAGAAGAAAATCCATGCCTCGACCCTCGGAATCACGAATGCGACCGTCGCCAATAGATGGACCGCGATGCCGCCGGTGGCAAGTGCAAACGAAATCGGATGGCCGTTTGACGGGAAAATCCCGCTTGCAAACAGATTGCCGTTGCGTATGATCCGGCACTTCCGGGTGCCAAAACTGGCGGCACCTGACGCCGAGCGGGCGTAGCTCAGGGGTAGAGCACAACCTTGCCAAGGTTGGGGTCGAGGGTTCGAATCCCTTCGCCCGCTCCAAATTTTCTAAAGAATATCTGACGGTTAAGAGCGGTCCTTCGGGACCATTTTCTGCTTACACTGCCCGCTACATTCGGGAATGTAAGCTCCTTGTAAGCATAAAAAAGGGAAACGCCGGACACAATAGCGTGGTCGCGGCGACGGAAAAGGCTTACTTGATGACGGTCGAAAGCCTTTTCATACGCGTCGTAACCGATCAGGACTTGTTATGGCCCTGCGCGCCAAAAGCGCTGATGCCCAGTAAACTGCCCGATTGCCTCCGTTCCGGCGATATTTACTCCAACTGCCAACCATGACCGGACACCGATCTTGGCCTCTCGACCGGATAACGGGGTAGCACCCCCATCACGGTCGTTCCCGAGACTACTTTTGTTGCTTTCGTCGGTCACCTTGCGGCTGGCATCGCTCACGAGATCCGAAATCGACGTCGGCGAGATCGAGCGCTTCGTGCGTGATGTCGCCGCCGGCAAGTCAGCACGCGACGAAAAGACCGGACCTCGAACGCGGATCATTGTTCGCGGCGGCGAAGGCGCCGCCCGAAAGGTGGTCCGTGATCTATCTGCGGTATTCAGTTTCGCCGTTCGGCGGGGCATCGTTGCCGAAAATCCCGTGGAAAGGGCGTCGATCCGCAAAACAGACAATCGCCGCGAACGATTCCTGACGCTTGAGGAAGTGACCCGGCTCGGCGCCGCGTTCGATGCGATGGAGGAGGCCGGGGCTAACCCGAAGGCCATGGGTATCGCCAGGCTTTGGGCGCTCACCGGCTGCCGCCGCGACGAAATCGCCGGGTTGCGCTGGTCCGAGGTCGATTTTGAACGGGGCCTGCTGATTCTTGCCGACAGCAAAACAGGCAAATCCATCCGTCCGCTTGGAGCCGCCGCCGTTGCTCTGCTCCAGGGATTCGTCCGAGACGAAACCTCTGACTATGTGTTCCCCGCTGAAAAGGGTGACGGCCATTACCAGGGAACCAAGCGGTTCTGGGGCAAGATCATCGAGAAGGCTGATTTGCCCGGCGTGACCCCACATACGCTGCGGCATACCATCGGATCGACCGCCGTTTCCATGGGCGAGGCGCTGGCCCTGACCGGCGCCATTCTCGGCCATGCCAACCCGCGATCGACGGCGATCTACGCCCATGTGCAGAACGATCCGTCGCGCCGCGCGGCCAATCGCGTGACCAAGCAAATTGCCGCCGCATTGGCGGGAAAATCGGCGGATGGAAAGAAACAGCGGAAAGCAGCGGCGCGATAATCTGGAGAAAACCTGGGCTTACTTCTTGCGTGGCGGTAGCAGCGTCACTTTGCTCTGACTCTCCAATCCAAGCCTGTTTCGGCGCGCCTCCAGAAACGCCGCTTCCTTCTGCTTATCGCCGAGTTCGTTTTTGAGGAAATCCCTGACCGCTTTGCGAATTGCCCAGGTTACGGACATGTCGCCGTGGCAGGCACAATAATCCACCAGGTCGGCGATGAGATCATCGCCAAGCCATTTGAACGTCGCGCCGGTGCTCAAATGCCGTGACACGAGTCGGTTCCACCATCAACCATGGATAATCAAGGTTAATATATATCAATCTAGATTAGATTTGACTATCTTATTGAAATTACGCTATACATTGTGGAGGGCGCTCTCCGCCTATACCAGGGAATGCCTACCCGTTGCCTCAATCGGTGTTTTGGACATGGCCGGCTCGATCCCGAAAGACATGAATATCGTGCCGCCAGCGGCCAGTCGCCCTTCCGGGCTCCGGCGTATTTTCCATTTCCGGCGACATCCGGATGCTTTTTCGTTAAAATATCAAGGTGCCGCCGAGGGCGGTGGATACTCCAACAATTTGGTCGGTCATGGCTCGTAGCGATCTTCTTGTATCCCTTGTTCGCGCTGGCGCCGCCGGCGATCGGGAGATGCTGAAATCGACCACGGAAGCCCTCATGGCTGACGAAAGGGCGAAGAAGCATCACGTCCTTGCCGACCGCCTTCAGCGTGCGCTGACGGCTGTTCCGGTTACGCCGCCGGCCCTCACGACATCAACGGCCAACGGCGGAAACGGCCGAGAGGCGATCATCGAGGTCCAGCCGCAAACGCGCCTGGACGATCTGCTGCTGCCGCTACCGGTGCGGGAAAATGGGCGCCAACTGGTGGAAGAACATGTCCGCGCTGACGTTCTGCGCGCTCATGGGTATGAGGCCCGGCACCGCATCTTGCTGTCCGGGCCGCCCGGTAACGGCAAGACATCGTTCGCCGAAGGGATCGCCGAAGCGCTTGCCCTGCCGTTTTTTGTCGTTCGCTATGACGCGCTGATTGGCAGTTATCTCGGCGAAACCAATGCCCGGCTCCGCCGTCTGTTCGACTATGTGCGGACGCAGCCCTCCGTCCTTTTCTTCGACGAGTTCGATGCGATCGGCAAGGAACGCGGTGACACGCATGAGACCGGTGAGATCAAGCGCGTCGTCTCCTTCTTGCTCATGCAGCTCGACCAGCTGCCGAGCTATGTCGTGGTGATCGCCGCGACCAATCATGCCGAATTGCTCGATCGGGCTGTCTGGCGCCGTTTCCAGATGCGACTGGCGTTTCCTGCTCCCGACCGAACCCAGGTTGAAGTCTTCCTTGACCGAATTGTTGCGAACTGGCCCAAATTCCCCAGGATGCCGATACAGAAGATAGCTGCCAAATTGGGGATGGTCAGCTATGCCGAAGCACTTGATTTCTGCCAGAACGTCAGGCGTCGGCATATTCTCGGACTGGGGGCACTTGAAATTGATGATGCGCTGGCAACGGAACTTGATCTTTGGTCATCGCGCGTTCGGCCGGAGCACCTGAATGCCGAGCGATCCGAACAAGCCGCTCCTGTGGCTGACGAAGCAATCCCAGCAAGATCGTCCCGTCGGCCGGCAAAGAGTCATCCCCAAGCCTGAGGCCTTCCCCCCGGCTCGCCAAATAGG
>DUZF01000118.1 GCA_013349665.1 Rhodospirillaceae bacterium
CCTGCTGGGCACGGTTGAAACGATGGATCTCGTCGACGAACAGCAAGGTGCCCTTGCCGCCCAGGCGGCGCTGGCGGGCGGTCTCGAATACCTTGCGCAGGTCGGCGACGCCCGAGAACACCGCCGACAGCGGTTCGAAGGCGAAATCGGTATGTTCGGCCAGCAGCCGGGCGATGGTGGTCTTGCCGGTGCCCGGCGGGCCCCACAGCACCAGCGAGCTGAGCCGCCCCTGGGCCAGCATCCGCCCGAGGGGACCGTCCGGCCCCACCAGATGATCCTGGCCGACCACCTCGGCGATGGACTTCGGCCGCAGGCGGTCGGCCAGGGGACGCGGCGCCAGACTGTCGAACAGTCCGTTCACCGGCCTCACCCGCCGATGGAGACGGTCATCACCTCGCCCGAGCGGCGGATGGTGATGGTCCAGCGGGCCGCTTCGGCCGCCACCGCCGCCCGCAGATCGGCGACGCTGCCGATGGTCCGCGCATTGATCTTGAGGATAGTGTCGGCGGGCTGGAACTGCAGACGGTTGGCGATGCTGCCCGGCTGCACCTTGATGATGGTGACCCCCAGGGCGCCGGCGTCGAGCCCCATCTCCTCGGCCAGCGCCGGGTTCATATTGGCCACGGTGACGCCGGTGAAGGGGTTGTGGCCGGCGATCTCGGCGGTGTCGCGGGGCGGCTGCTCGGGAGGCGCCGCCAGATTGACGCTGACCTGCCGCTCGACGCCGCCATGCATGACGGTAAGCTGCGCCTGGCTGCCCACCGCCAGCGTGGCGACACGGAACCTGAGCGCCGCCGGATCATCGACTTCATGGCCGTTGACCTGGGTGATGACGTCGCCGACCTTCACCCCCGCCAGCTCGGCCGGACCGCCGGTCTGCACACGGTTGACGAGGACGCCGTAGGGCCTGGGCAATTGCAGGCTCTGGAACATCTCGGCGGTCACCGGCTGGCCGCTCGCCCCCAGCCACGGACGCACCGTCTTGCCGCCGCTGGTGATGGAGGCCAGCACCGGCTTGACCATGGTTTCCGGGATGGCGAAGCCGATCCCCACCGAACCGCCGCCCTCGCCCGAGGAGTAGATGGCGCTGTTGATGCCCACCAGGCGCCCCTTGAGGTCGACCAGGGCGCCGCCGGAATTGCCGGGATTGATGGCGGCGTCGGTCTGGATGAAGAACCGGTAGTCGGAGATGCCCACCGAGGTGCGGGCCAACGCCGAGACGATGCCCATGGTCACCGTCTGCCCGACACCGAAGGGATTGCCGATGGCCAGCACCACGTCGCCGACCTCCAGCTGGTCGGAATCGCCCAGCGGCAGCACCGGCAGCGGCTGACCGCCGGTATTGATTTTGAGAACGGCCAGATCGGTGCGCTCGTCGGTGCCCACCACCGAGGCTTCGAATTCCCGGCGATCGGCGAGGACCACGGTAATTTCGTCGGAGTCGCGGATCACATGGTTGTTGGTCACCACCACGCCGTCGGCCTTGACGATCACCCCGGATCCCAGCGACCGCTGCACCCGCTCCTGCGGGATGCCCATCTGGCCGCCGAAGAAATGGCGGAAGAAGGGGTCGTTAAGCAGCGGCGAGACGGTCCGCACCACCTTGCGGGTGTAGATATTGACCACCGCCGGCGCCACCTGTTTGACCACCGGCGCGAAGGTCAGGCGAAGCTGTTCAGCCGACTGCGGAACCGCGTCGGCGGCGGATAGGGCACCGGCCGGGATCACAATCGCGGCGAGAAGGGCAAAAAGACGAAGGGCGGTCATTGGGCATCCCTAAAGCATCAGGGACACTAATTTAGGCCCTTTGCCGGCTCAGGCGGAAGCCTGTTCCTCATTCACCTGCACCGGGCCGCTGTCCTGGCCCTTGGCGGCGGGGTCGCGGTCGACCAGTTCGATCACCGCCATCGGAGCGGCGTCGCCGTAGCGGAAACCGGCCTTCAACACGCGGGTATAGCCGCCGTTGCGGTCGCGGTAGCGCTCGGCCAGGCTGGAAAACAGCTTGCTGACAACTTTTTCGTCACGCAGGAAGGCGATGGCCTGGCGCCGCGCGTGGAGATCGCCGCGCTTGCCGAGAGTGATCAGCTTTTCGGCCACCGGACGCAGGTCCTTGGCCTTGGGCAGGGTGGTCTTGATCTGCTCATGCTTCAGCAATGCCTGGGCAAGGCTGGCGAACAGCGCTTTGCGGGCCTGGGTGCGGCGACCCAGCTTGCGACCGCTCATTCCATGACGCATCGAAGCTCACTCCTCTCGGTAGGGCGTCGCGCACGACGCCGATTTCAGGCCGAAAAATCCGCTTTCCGGCTTCTGATCAGTATGGCTCTTCCAGCTTCTTCGCCAGATCTTCGATATTCTCCGGCGGCCAGTTGGGGATTTCCATACCCAGATGCAGGCCCATCTGAGCCAACACCTCTTTGATCTCGTTCAAGGACTTGCGGCCGAAATTCGGCGTCCGCAACATCTCGGCCTCGGTCTTCTGGACCAGATCGCCGATATAGATGATGTTGTCGTTCTTCAGGCAATTGGCCGAGCGCACCGACAGTTCCAGCTCGTCGACCTTGCGCAGCAGATGCTTGTTGAACGGCAGCTCGTCCTTCTTCTCCTCTTCGGTCACCGCCTGCGGTTCCTCGAAGTTGATGAACAGCTGCAGCTGGTCCTGGAGAATACGCGCCGCCAGGGCCACCGCGTCCTCCGGCGTCACCGCGCCGTTGGTCTCGATCTGCATCGACAGCTTGTCATAGTCGGTCACCTGGCCGACGCGGGTGTTTTCCACCTTGTAGGCCACCTTGCGCACCGGCGAGAAGATGGCATCGATGGGGATCAGCGCGATCGGGCTGTCTTCCGGACGGTTCTGCGACGCCGGAACATAGCCTTTGCCGGATTCGACGGTCAGTTCCATGTTGAGGTTGGCGCCCTCGTCGAGGGTGCACAGCACCAGGCCGGGATCCATGATTTCGATGTCGTGGCCGGTCTCGATCATGCCGGCGGTGACTTCGCCCGCCCCCGTGGCCCGAAGCACCATGCGCTTCGGTCCCTCGCCATGCATCCTCAGGCCCATCGTCTTGATGTTGAGGATGATGTCGGTGACGTCTTCGCGAACGCCGGGAATGGAGGAGAACTCGTGCAGAACGCCGTCGATATGGATGGCCGTCACCGACGCGCCCTGCAAGGACGACAGCAGAATGCGCCGCAGCGCATTGCCCAGCGTCAGGCCGAAACCACGCTCCAGCGGCTCGGCGATCACCGTCGCGCTTCGCAACACATCGGCGCCAGGCTCAATGTTGAGCTTGTTCGGTTTGATTAATTCCTGCCAGTTACGTTGAATCACGAGCGTGACCTCTTGGCTTCGAAAACGGCCATGAACGGCCGTATTATCCGGTCGGCCCGCCACCCGCCGAAGACCGGTGGGCGGCGCGCCAGTGAAAACTGTCGGCTGCGATTACACCCGGCGGCGCTTGCGGGGACGGCAGCCATTGTGTGGGATTGGCGTCACATCGCGGATCGACGTGATGGCGAAACCCACGGCCTGCAGGGCGCGCAACGCCGACTCACGGCCGGCGCCGGGCCCCTTCACCTCGACTTCCAGGGTCCGCATGCCATGCTCGGACGCTTTGCGACCGGCATCCTCGGCGGCGACCTGCGCGGCATAGGGGGTGGACTTGCGCGAGCCCTTGAACCCCTGCATGCCCGATGACGACCAGGCGATGGTGTTGCCCTGCGCATCGGTGATGGTGATCATGGTATTGTTGAACGTGGCATTCACATGCGCCACGCCCGAAGTGATGTTCTTGCGTTCGCGTTTGCGTGTCCGCGGGGCAGCTGGCTTTGCCATGTTATCTGGTCACCTTCTTCTTGCCGGCGATGGGCTTGGCCGGACCCTTGCGGGTGCGGGCATTGGTATGGGTGCGCTGGCCATGCACCGGCAGGCCGCGACGATGACGCAGCCCGCGATAGCAGCCGAGATCCATCAAACGCTTGATGTTCATCGACACTTCGCGGCGCAGATCGCCCTCGACCTGATAGTCGCGATCGATCAGTTCGCGGATCTTCAGCACGTCGTCATCCGAGAGCTCGCTCACCCGACGCGAGTCGGGGATGGAAAGCGCCGCGCAGATCCCCCGCGCCTTGGTGACGCCGATGCCGTATATCGAAGTCAGCCCGATCCATACCGGCTTGTTGGTCGGGATATTTACGCCAGCGATGCGCGCCAAGGCCGGTCACTCCTTCAACTAAAGACAACACAAAAGGCCCCGGTTTCTCGGCCGGGCATCCGAAGGTGCGCGATTATAGGGCGATTCGTCGCCCTGTCAACTGACCGCTTTACCCTCGACGATGTTCTTGAGATGCCCCGTCACCTGGTCGATGGGCAATGTCCCGTCGACCAGCCGCAAGCACCCCTTTTTTTCATAGAACGGCAAAATCGGCGCCGTCTGCGCATGATAGGCGTCAAGCCTCTGCTGCACCGTCGCCGCATTGTCGTCGGCCCGCCGGATGAACTCCCGGCCGCCGCAGGAATCGCATGTCCCATCGACCTTCGGCCGCTGGAAACTGTCGTGATAGCCGGCGCCGCATTTACCGCAGGTGAAACGGCCGGTGATCCGCTCGACGATCATCGAATCAGGGACCCTGATTTCGATCGCCGCGTCGATCTTCAGGCCCCTCGCCGTCAGCATCTTGTCCAGCGCCTCGGCCTGCGCCACGGTGCGCGGAAAGCCGTCGAGGATAAAACCCTTTTTCGCATCCGGCTGCTTGATGCGTTCGTCGATGATGCCGATGACGATATCGTCCGACACCAACTGCCCGGCCTCCATCACCGCCTTGGCCTTCTTGCCGATCTCGCTGCCCGAGGCGACGGCGGCGCGCAGCATGTCGCCGGTCGACAGCTGCACCAGACCGTAATCCTCCTGCAGCTTCTTCGCCTGGGTTCCCTTGCCGCCGCCCGGCGGCCCCAAAAGGATCAGATGCTTGCTCATCAGCTTCGCCTCCCCCTCAACTTGGCCTTTTTGATCAGGCCTTCATATTGATGCGCCAACAGATGCGACTGGATCTGCGCCACCGTATCCATGGTCACCGTCACCACGATCAGCAGGCTGGTACCGCCGAAATAGAACGGCACCTGGAACCGGCTGATGAGGATTTCCGGCAGGATCGACAGCCCGGAAAGATAGATCGCCCCCAGCACCGTCAGGCGGGTGAGGACGTAATCGAGATAGTCCGCGGTATTCTTTCCCGGCCGGATGCCGGGGATGAAGCCGCCGTGTTTCTTCAGGTTGTCGGCGGTATCCACCGGATTGAAGACGACGGCGGTATAGAAAAAGGCGAAGAAGACGATCAGCGCCAGATACAGCGCCAGATACAGCGGCTTGCCGTGGGCCAGCAGGGCGGTCACCGTGCTCAGCCATTCCGGACCGGTGCCCGAGGCGAAACCGGCGGCGGTCATCGGCATCAACAGGATGGAACTGGCGAAGATCGGCGGAATGACGCCCGAGGTGTTCACCTTCAGCGGCAGATGGCTGGCCTCGCCGCCATAGACCTTGTTGCCGACCTGGCGCTTGGGATACTGGACGATGATGCGCCGCTGGGCCCGCTCGACGAAGACGATCATGGCGACGATAAGGACGGCCATCAGGAACAGGAAGATGATCACCACCGGCGACAGCGCGCCGGTGCGCCCCAGTTCCAGGGTATTGGCCAGCGCCCGCGGCAGATTGGCGACGATGCCGGCGAAGATGATCAGCGAGGTGCCGTTGCCGACGCCGCGGGCGGTGATCTGCTCGCCCAGCCACATCAGGAACATGGTGCCGCCGACCAGCG
>DUZF01000138.1 GCA_013349665.1 Rhodospirillaceae bacterium
CCGCCAGCCGACCGTTCCTGGCCCGCAACGGGCTGTCGGAAACCTTCATCGAACCGGCCTTGACGGCGCTGGCCGCCGCCGGCGCGACGCTTCGCCTGCACCATGCGCTGCGCCGCCTGTCGTGGAATGGCGCCGAGCTGTCCGAGCTGCATTTCGACGACGGCGCCGTTCCCCTGGCGGCGGGCGACCAGGTGGTGCTGGCCCTGCCCTGGGCGGTGACCGCGAGCCTGGTGCCGGGGATCGCGGCATTTCCCGACAGCCCCATCGTCAACGCTCATTTCCGGCTGTCCGTTACGCCGGCGAAACCATCTCCCGGCGGCTTCCTCGGGCTGCTCGGCGGCACCGGACAATGGCTGTTTCTGCGCGGCGACGTGCTGTCGGTGACCGTTTCGGCCGCCGCCGACCTCGCCGAACGACCGGCCGATGAGGTCGCCCGCCTGCTCTGGGCCGATGCCGCCCGTGCTTTGTCGCTGCCGGGCGGGCCGGAAGCGGTGCGGGTGATCAAGGAAAAGCGCGCCACCATCTTCCACAGCCCGGAAATGGAAAGCCGGCGGCCGCCGCCGCGCAGGGCCGCCAATCTGGTCCTGGCCGGCGACTGGACGGCCACCGGATTGCCCTGCACCATAGAGGGTGCCTTGGTTTCCGGGGCCGAGGCAGCCCGCCAGGTGCTGAAGATCTGAAGTGATTTTCCACCGTCGTCATGTTATACGCAAAGGACCAAGAAAGTTGCGGCGGCTGGTCACCATAAAACAATAAGACCGGCCGAAAAAAATGGGACTGGCCAGAATGAACCAGACGTTGGGAGGTGGCGGCGGGGACGGAGAATCCCTGGCCGCGGGTATATTGGAAAAGGTCGAGAGCCTGAGCCTGGAGGTGGCGGAAATTGCCGGCACCATTCAGTCGATGGTGGCGTTCGTCAGCCGCCAGGAGGAAATGTTCGGCCATTTGCGACAATTGACCCAGGATTTGCGGGACGCCATCGGCCGCATCGACGACGCCGGGCGGGAGACCTCGGCGGTTACCGTCGAGGCCTCGGCCGAATCGGCGGAATCCCTGACCACCGTATCCTCGGCGCTGGGCGAGATCCGCGACCTGGTGGGATCGGTGCGCGGCATCGAGGAACGTCTGGGCGGCCTGGAAGGATCGCTGTCGGCGGTGCGCGGCATGGCCCGCAACATTCAGACGATCGCGCGGCAGACCAATCTGCTGGCGCTGAACGCCACCATCGAGGCGGCGCGCGCCGGCGAGGCCGGCAAGGGTTTCGCCGTGGTCGCCACCGAGGTCAAGACCCTGGCCCGGCAATCGGCCGAGGCCACCACCGGCATCGACGGCACCGTCGGCACCCTGTCCAACGACATCGGACAACTGATCGCCACCAGCGGCAAGACCGTGTCGGTCGCCGATTCGGTCAGCCAGGGGGTGGGGGTGATCAATGGCGCGCTGAACCATTTTCAGAACGCCATCGGATCCATCGACCAGAAAGTCGGCAGCATTTCCCAGGCGGCCGGCAACAGCCTGCACAGCTGCGACAGCGTGCTTGGGGAAATAGACTGTTTTTTCAGTGGCATACAGTCCACCGTTGAGAAGCTTCGCAATGCCGATACCAGGGTGCAGACCTGTCTGGAACGGGGCGAGGAGTTGTTGAACCTGATCGTCAAGTCGGGCCTGAAGACCCTCGACACACCCTTTGTCGAAGCGACGTCTGAGGCGGCGGCGAAGATCGCCCAAGCCCTTGAAGCCGCGGTGGATGACCGGCGCATCAGCATGGCCGACCTTTTCGACGAGTCCTATCAGCCGGTCGCCGGCAGCGATCCCGCCCAGGTCATGGCCCGCTTCACCGCCCTCACCGACAGCCTGCTGCCGCCGATCCAGGAACCGATGCTGGATTTCGATCCCAAGGTGGTGTTTTGCGCGGCGGTCGACCGCAACGGCTATCTGCCGACCCATAATCGGAAATTTTCCCAGCCGCAGGGCAAGGACACGCAGTGGAACAACGCCAATTGCCGCAATCGGCGCATGTTCGCCGACCGCACCGGCCTTAAGGCCGGGCGCAACACCCTGCCCTTCCTGCTGCAGACCTACCGGCGCGACATGGGCGGCGGCCAATTCGCCCTGATGAAGGATCTATCGGTGCCGATCATGGTCAAGGGGCGGCACTGGGGTGGTCTGCGCCTGGGCTATCGGGTGTAATCGGCGGCAGCCGGAAATGCTTGGGCGTCAGCACGGTATTCTGCGGCGCCGCCACCGGATCCGGATAGGGATAATCGAGGGTGTAATGCAGGCCGCGGCTTTCCCGCCGCGCCAGGGCTGACCTGATGATCAGCTTCGCCACCAGGGCGAGGTTGCGCAACTCCAGCAGGTCGTTGGTGACGCGGAACGAATCGTAATATTCGTCGATTTCGGACAGCAGCAGCTCGATACGGTGGCGGGCCCGCTCGAGGCGCTTGGTGGTGCGCACGATGCCGACATAATCCCACATGAAACGCCTGAGTTCGTCCCAGTTGTGCGAGACCACCACCTCCTCGTCGGAGTCGGTGACCCAGCTTTCGTCCCACTCCGGCAGTTCCGGCGGGGACGACAGCGTCGGCAGGCAATGCAGGATGTCCTTGGCCGCCGCGGCGCCGAACACCAGGCATTCCAGCAGGGAATTACTGGCCATGCGGTTGGCGCCGTGCAGGCCGGTAAAGGCCGCCTCGCCGACCGCGTAGAGGCCGGGCAGATCGGTGCGGCCATGGCGGTCGGTGACGATGCCGCCGCAGGTGTAATGGGCGGCCGGCACCACCGGCATCGGCTGGCGGGTGATGTCGATGCCCAGTTCCAGGCAGGTGGCGTAGATATTGGGGAAATGCCCGGTGATGAAATCGGCGCTTTTGTGGCTGATGTCGAGATGCACGCAGTCCAACCCCAGACGCTTCATCTCGTGGTCGATGGCGCGGGCGACGATATCGCGCGGCGCCAGTTCGCCGCGCGGATCGAAGCGCGGCATGAAGCGCTCGCCATTGGGCAGCAGCAGCCGCCCGCCCTCGCCGCGCACCGCCTCGGAAATCAGAAAGGACTTGGCCAGCGGGTGATAGAGGATGGTGGGGTGGAACTGCATGAATTCGAGATTGCCCACCCGGCAGCCGGCCCGCCAGGCCATGGCGATGCCGTCGCCGGTGCAGCCGTCCGGATTGGACGAATAGAGATAGACCTTGCTGGCGCCGCCGGTGGCCAGCACCACCGCCTTGGCGCGGAACAGGCGCACCCGGCCGCCCTTGCGATCGAGGACATAAACCCCCGTGCAGCGGCCGGACTTGCCGTCGGCGGTTTTTTCGCGCACCAGATCGATGGCCAGCTGAAACTCGAAGACATCGATATTGTCGGCTTCGCGGACCCGCTCTTCGAGGGTCGTCTCGACGGCGCGGCCGGTGGTGTCGGCGGCATGGATGATGCGGCGATGGCTGTGGCCGCCTTCGCGGGTCAGGTGGTAATGCGGCGGCATTTCCGCGTCGCTGTCCTCCTGAGTGAATTCAACGCCGTAGCCGATCAGGCGCGAGATCGCGTCCTTGGCGTTTTCGACGACGAACCGCACCACCCCCGGGTCGCACAGCCCGGCCCCGGCGACCAGGGTGTCGGAAATGTGGGAATCGATGGAATCGGTGGCGTCGAGAACCGCCGCGATGCCGCCCTGGGCGTAGAGGGTGCTGCCCTCGGCGAGGGTCGCCTTCGACAACACGGCGACATGGGCCTTGGGCGCCAGTTGCAGGGCGACGGTCAGGCCGGCGGCGCCGCTCCCCACCACCACCACGTCATAGGTGAACACTTCGCTCATGCTGACCGCCAGTCGAGGCCTATGTCGACGGCGCCCGCCGACTGGGTGAGGCGCCCGACCGAGATGTAATCGACACCGGTTTCGGCCAAAGCGCGGATGGTGTCCAGCGTCACGCCGCCGGAACACTCGGTTTTCGCCCGTCCACCGACCAGATGGACCGCCTCGGCGAGGATCGGCCGCGGCATGTTGTCGAGCAGAATGATGTCGGCCCCGGCGGCCACCGCCTCGGCGACCTGCTCCAGGGTATCGCATTCCACCTCGACGGCAACGCGGCTGGCGGCCCGGGCGCGGCGCACCGCCTCGGTGACGCCGCCGCAGACGGCGAGGTGATTGTCCTTGATGAGGATGCCGTCATAGAGCCCCATCCGGTGGTTTTGCGCGCCGCCCATGCGGGCGGCGTATTTTTCCACCAGACGCAGGCCGGGGATGGTCTTGCGGGTATCCAGCAGGATCGTCCCGGTGCCGGCGATGGCATCGACATAGGTTCGCGTCAGGGTGGCGATGCCCGACAGATGCTGCAACAGGTTGAGCGCCGTACGTTCGGCCGCCAGCAAGGCGCCGGCCGGGCCGCTGATGCGCGCCAGGACGCCGCCGGCGGTCATCAATGCCCCCTCCTCCGCCGCCAGGTCGACCCGCACGGCGGGGGACAGCCGTCGGAAGACCCGGGCGGCGAAGGTCAGCCCGGCCACCACCATGTCCTCGCGCGCCGCCATGACGCCGGAAAAATCGAGGCCGGGCGGGATCACCGCCTGACAGGTGATGTCGCCGGGGCCGATATCCTCGGCCAGGGCGTCGTCGATCAGCCGCAGAACGGCCTGATCGAGGTCAGGCGGCGGGACGGGCATTGACGCCAACCGACATGTCCAGCATGCGCTGCAGGGGTTTCCATGCCGCCACCCGCAGGTCCTCGGGAAGTTCGATGCGCGGCGCGTTGTTGACCAGGCTGAGATAGATGCGTTCCAGGGTGTTCTTGGCCATGAACGGGCAGCGGGCGCAGTCGCAGCTGCCGTCCATGCCCGGGGCCGGCAGAAAGGTCTTGGCCGGCGCCGCCTTCTGCATCTGGTGGATGATATGGGGCTCGGTGGCGATGATGAAGCTGTCATTGGTCGAGGACAGCACATAGTCGAGGATCGAGCGGGTCGAGCCGACATGGTCGGCATGGCGCAGAATCGGCTCGGGACATTCCGGATGGGCGGCGACCAGGGCCCGCGGATGGCGGGCCTTCAGGGCCACCAGTTCGCGCTCGGAGAATTGCTCATGGACGATGCAGCTGCCCGGCCACAGGGTCAGCGGCCGACCGCTCTGTTCGGCGATGAAACGGCCGAGATGGCGGTCGGGGGCGAACAGGATGGGACGGTCGGCGGGCAGTTGGTTGACGATGGCCAGGGCGTTGGAGGAGGTGACGATGACGTCGGACAGGGCCTTCACCTCGGCCGAGCAATTGATATAGGTGACCGCCAGATGGTCCGGGTGGGCCTCGCGGAAGCGCCGGAAATCCTCGGCCTGGCAGGAATCCTCGAGCGAGCATCCGGCCTCGGCGTCGGGGATCAGCACGGTTTTCTGCGGGCTGACGATCTTCGCCACCTCGGCCATGAAGCGCACGCCGCAGAACAGGATGACATCGGCGTCGGTGGCCGCCGCCTTGCGCGACAGGTCAAGCGAATCGCCGACGAAATCGGCCAGGTCCTGGATCTCGCCGTCCTGATAATAATGAGCGAGAATCACCGCGTTGCGCTCATGTCGCAGGCGGTCGATCTCCTCGAACAGGTCGAGGGTGGGATCGATCGATTCTTCCTTGCGGGCCTGTTTACCCGCCAAAACCACTGTGTCCACCTTGGATCTCCTGGTCGGCGATCTAGTGTGGTGATTTTTAAGTTCCTGCGATCTCCGCCACATGCGAAATCAGGAACTTAAAAATCATAAACCACACTAGATTCAAATAGTTGCTAGTGTCCTGATCGATTCCGAAGTTCGA
>DUZF01000106.1 GCA_013349665.1 Rhodospirillaceae bacterium
ATGATCTATTATGGGTTCGCCACCCTGCACTGGCGCGCCGCCGGTCTTTCGGGGCCATTGATCGGCGCCCTGTGGGCGGAGGGCGTCATCGCCGAAGTGGTTCTGTTCGCCTTCGGCCGCCGGGTGGTCGCCCGGCTGGGGCCGCGGCGGCTGTTGGCGATCGCCGGGGCGGCCGGGGTCCTCCGCTGGTCGGTGCTGGGCCTGACCAGCGATCCCTGGGCGGTGGCCGCGGTGCAACTGCTGCATGCCGCCACCTTCGGCGCCACCCATCTTGGCGCCATGCATTTCATCTCGGCCGCCGCCCCCGCCGGCCTGTCGGCCCGTGCGCAGGCGCTTTACGCCTCGGTCACCGTCGGCCTGGCGCCGGGGCTCGCCATGCTGGCCGCCGGCGGCCTTTACCAGGCCATGGCGGGACAGGCCTTTCTGGTAATGGGCGGGGTGGCGGGGATCGGCTGGGCACTGTCCTTCGCCTTACCGGCCACCGACAACACTCAATCTGAGGCGGCCTCATGAATCCTGTCCCCTATCCGCGGCCGAACGGGTTATTATCCCCAGGACCAATGGAATAGGACCTGGGCTCAGCGTGCGCCATCTCGTGACATCTTCGGCTTCTCTGCTTCGCCAAGCCGGTCTGGCCTTGATGCTGGTTTCCCAACCAGTCTGGGCGGCACCGCCCCCCGCCGCACCCGCCGACCCGATGGCGAGCGAAATCCAGCGCAGGCTGGCCAGCGCCGGCCCGGACCTGCAGATCCAGGGCGAGATTGTCGATGGCCCGGGCTTGCGCGACTTTTACCAGATGCGCGGCTGGCGCCCGGCCTGGAACGATATCGCCGATCAGTTGACCGCGGTGCTGGCCGCCGCCGATACCGACGGCCTGCCGACCCGCCCGCTGCATGTGGCGGCGCTGGCCGCCCGCGCCTCACTGCCGGTACCGGCCGTCCAGGCCGACCGCGAGATCCTGCTCACCGATGGCCTGCTGCGCTATGTCGCCGCCATGCGCGGCCAAAGGGTCAATCCGGCCAATATCGAGGACGACTGGTTCCTGCCGACGACGCCGTTCGATTCCTTGGGTTTTCTCAAAGAAAACGCCAAAGACCTGCCGGCCGCCCTGAAGACCTTGGCGCCACCCTATGCCGGGTACCAGTCGCTGCGCCAGAAGCTGGCGGAACTGAAAGCCATCGCCGCCGCCGGCGATTGGCCGAAAGTGCCCATGGGGGCGCCGATCAAGCCGGGGGCGACCGACGAACGCATCGTCGACCTGCGCAAACGCCTCGCCGCCATCGGGCTTACCCCCGCCCCCGACACCGACCCGATGGTTTACGACGAACCGCTGCAGGAGGCGGTGAAGGTCTTCCAGCGCCGCCATGGCCTGGCCGACGACGCCGTGCTGGGACGGCAGACCGTGGCGGCGATGAATGTCCCGGCCGCCGAACGGGCCCGCCAGGTGGCGGTCAACATGGAACGCTGGCGTTGGCTGCCGCGCCACCTTGAAGCCAACCATATCGCCGTCAATGTACCGGCCGCCTCGCTGGAGGTGGTGGAAGACGGCCGGGCGGTGCTGTCCATGCGGGTCGTCGTCGGCGATCCCGACCATCCGACACCGGCCCTGCATGCCAAGATGACCTCGCTGGTGATGAACCCCGTCTGGCGCATCCCGTCGTCCATCGCCACCGACGAAATCCTTCCCAAACTGAAGAAGGACCCCGGCTACCTGATCGCCAACGACCTCGAACTTGTCTCCGACAATTTTGTCCCCGGCAGCCCGGAAAGTCAGGGCGTGGGTATTTCCTGGAAGGAAATGTCGGTGATGCCCTGGCCGGTGCGCCAGCGGGCGGGATCGGACAATGCGCTGGGGCGGATCAAGTTCAATATCCCCAACAGCGACGACATCTACCTGCACGACACCCCCAACCGCAAGGCCTTCGCCCGCTCCTTCCGCGCCCTGTCGCATGGCTGCGTGCGACTGGAAAAGCCCGAGGAACTGGCCCTCTACGTGCTCAGGGACAAGGACTGGTCGGCGGAAAAACTGATTGCCGAAATCGACACCGGCGACACCCACACGGTGAGCCTCAGCAAGACGCTGCCGGTATGGCTGCTGTATTGGACCACCTGGGTCGATGCCGACGGCATCCTGCAGGTTCGCGATGACCTCTACGAGCGCGACCGCCATCTGCTGGCGGCCCTGTCCGAGCAAAGCCGGGCCCGTACGCCTATGGCGCATGACCCTCAGCTTAAGCCGCAAGTCGTGCGATGTGACGGTTGCCGCATCCCCTAAAACGATGGTATTAGGAAAGCCATAGAAAGATAAGGGTAGGGGGAAAAATGCGGGTTTACTTCATGGCGGAGCCCGCCCGGTGCTGAACCGGCGGCAGTTTTTAGTGTGTGGCGCCGCGGCTACGGCCTCCGCCACCCTGGCTGCGTCGCCGGCGGAAGCCGCCATCCACACCCGGGTCGAGCGCTCGGTGGCGCTTCACAACACCCATACCGGGGAAAGCCTCAAGACCGTCTACTGGAGCGCCGGCCACTACGAACCCGGTGCGTTGCGGCAGATCAACCGGATCCTGCGGGACCATTATTCGGGAACCATCCACCAGATGGATCCGCGGATGATCGACCTGCTGTTTGCCCTTCAACACCGGCTGGGCACCAAAAAGCCCTTCGAGATCGTTTCCGGTTACCGCAGCCCGGCCACCAATGCCATGCTGGCGGCCATGTCGGACGGCGTCGCCCAGCACAGCCTGCATATGGAGGGCAAGGCCGTCGACATCCGCCTCGAAGGCCTGAGCGTGCGCCATCTCGGCCGCGCCGCCCGCGCCTTGCGCATGGGCGGGGTCGGGCAATATCCCGACTCCAATTTCGTCCATGTGGATGTCGGCCACGTCCGCTACTGGTAATCTGTTTTCCCAACGCGTCGTCGTCATTTCCCGGCTGATCTTCGTCGGCTATCTCGTCCTCGCCCTCGCCCTGCATGTCATCGCCGCCCGCCAGGCCGCCGACGGTATGGCGCCGATGGTCACCGACTTCAACACCTTCTATGCCGCGTCCATGACACTGAGCCGCGGTGACGCCGCCCAGGTCTACGACCGCACGGCGATGCGGGCCGCCGAGCGCGCCGCCATGGCCGAAGCCTATCCCTCCCTCGTCCCCGGGCAATTGGCGGATATCCCGGAGTTCCGCTGGTTTTATCCGCCGGTGATGTTGCCGTTGGTGGCACCGCTCAGCCGCCTTCCCTATTGGCTTGCCTATGGCCTGTGGGATGTTTTGGGCCTGGCCCTGATGCTGGCTGCCGTCTGGCGCATCCTGCCGGGTATGGCGGCGCTCACCGTCGCCCTGGCCTTGCCGGCGACCTTCATCAACGGCATGTTCGGCCAGACCGGCTTTCTGGTCGCCGGCTTGACCGGGCTCGGCCTGGCGGCGCTGGAGCGCCGCCCGCTGTTGGCCGGCGGCCTGCTGGCAATGCTGCTGGTCAAGCCGCATTTCGCCCTGCTGCTGCCATTGGCCTTGCTGGCCGGCGGCCATTGGCTGGCCCTGGCCGCCACCGCCTTCGGCGCCCTCGGTCTGGCCGCCGCCAGCCTGGCGATCTACGGCTGGGCGCCATGGATGGCCTTCCTCGCCCAACGTGGTGATGCCGGCGCCGTGCTGGAAGCGGGCGGGGTGCCCTGGGTACTGATGCCGACCCCCTGGCCGGCGCTGCGTCTGCTGGGATTTGACGCCGCCGTGGCGACTGGCGGGCAAGCCCTGTGCTCGCTGCTGGCCGCCGCCGCCGTCCTGTGGTGCTGGCGGCGGCCCAATTCCCTGGGCATCAAGGCGTCGGCGTTATGCCTGGCCGCCTTCCTGGTTCTGCCTTTCGCCCATGCCTATGACCTGGCGCTGCTGAGCCTGCCGCTGTTCTGGCTGGCCGCCGAGGGCAAGCGAAGCCGCTCGCTGCTCCTCGCCGGCGGCCTGGTCGCCATGCTGCCGCTGCTCGGCCCGGGCATGGCTAAACTGGGCCTGCCGATCGCGCCGGTGGTCATCGCCTGGCTGCTGATTCTAGTCTTAAGTCAGGGAACCAGCCCGAGTTTGGCGAGATCGAGCGGCAGACCTTTATAATCCGGCGGGCGGACAAAAGCCGCCGGATCGGCTTTCAGGCGGCGCAGATTGAGCAGCCCGGTGTCGACGACGGTGTCCCGGCCGTTGAACTGCGCCTTGCCCTTGGCCTTCATCAGGATGCCGTCGCGGCTGAACCACATGCGCCCCTTGAAGCCGCCGCTGGCTTTGTCATCGGTGGTCACCTCGTAACAGGTGGTCTTTTCCCCGCCCACCGTCTCCTGGCCGACCGCCTTGCGGTCCAGCAGGATGCCGTCGAACCCGCCGACCAGAGCGGCCAGCGCCTGGAAGCTGGTGCTGACATACCATTTGCGGTCGCTCCACAGGATCGATGCCTCGTCGATATCGCGGCGCAGCAGCAGCACCTGATGCCCGCCGGCGCTTTCGAACTCGCGGCGTTCGCGTCCCGGCGCATGGATGACCGTTCCCTGAAAGCTGCCTTTTTCCGCATTGAGGTAATAATCGGCGGCATAGTCAACCTTGGCATCCAGCAGATCGGCGGCGGAAGACTGCGCCGCCCGTGCCGCCGCGGTGGGCAGGGACAGGCAGATCACACAGCAAAAAATCATCACAGAGCGCATGGTCACCACGGTGTTTGCACAGGACGGCCCACTATGCGACGAAACGCCGGGCGGCGGAAACAGTCCAATTGGGGGCCGGCCGGTCATTTGACCTGCTGGATGACCATCGGCAGCCCCGCCGACAGTCCGCTTGCAAATGTCGGCTCGGCCGGCACATCGGCGCGGGCCGACAATTCCACCAGCCCGGCGCGGGCGCGGCTGATCCCCGCCGAGGGGCCGCCGAAGGTCAGGTCTCCCAGAGCGGCGGCGACGGCGCCAAGGTCCAGGGTCGGCTCGTCGGCGAAGGTCCATACCCGTCGGCCGTCGCCCCGGGCATGCAGCCAGGACGGCAGGCTGTAGCCGGGGGGCAGGATCAACTGGTCCGGGGCTATGTCCCGTCCGGCGGAATCGCAATTGCCGGCCAGGCACCAGTCGACGGCGGCCTTCTGGCAGACCAGCATCGCCGCCACCACCCCTTCGGCCGCCGCCTCATCCCGGGCGGCCTTGCCGCCCGCCGGCAGCACCCAGGAATAATAGGCGATGGCGGCCAGAACGGCGCCGACCAGGGTCAGCCCGACCATGTCAGGGCCCCGCCGTCAATTGCTGCTGAACCGTGATGATGCCGATCTGGATCAAGCCGACCGTGGCCGCCACCAGCACCATGCCCACCACCTTCATGGTCGCCGAGAAAGCGTCCAGCCGCTCGACGCTTTCGCGTGTCCATTCGGCAGCGATGCGCTGCAGGGCATCCTCGAGGTTGCCCAGCGAGGCAAACACCCGAAGGTCCTCGATGATCGCACGATCGGGAAATCCATGCCCCGCCTTTTGCAGCGCGGTGCCCAGATCATGGCCGGAATTGAGGAAGTAGAGGGCAGCATCGAGACGCTCGCCCAGCCACGGCCCGGCGCCCGCCCGCAACCGGCGCACCGCCTCCGGCACCGGCATGCCGGCCCGCATGAACGACACCAGCGAGCTCAGCACTCCGGCGCCGACGACGATGCGGTACAAGGACCAGGGGCCAAAGCGGTCAAATTGCGACCGCCAGGCGCCGGTCCAGCGCGACAGCGACCACAGCGCCAGGGCGACGGCCAAAGCGGCGG
>DUZF01000102.1 GCA_013349665.1 Rhodospirillaceae bacterium
CTCCGCCGCCGACGGACCCCGAGGCGGCTTTGGCTGACACCGCACGCCGCTGGACCCGTTGGACCGCCCGTTGTCTTTACGATGGACCGTGGCGCGAAGCGGTGCTGCGCTCATTGATGACCTTGAAGGCGCTGACCCATCGCCCCACCGGCGGCATTGTCGCCGCCCCGACCACCTCCCTGCCCGAGGCCATTGGCGGGGTCCGCAACTGGGATTACCGTTATTGCTGGCTGCGCGACGCCACCTTCACCCTCTATGCGCTGCTGAGTTCGGGTTATCATGAAGAGGCGATCGCCTGGCGGGAATGGTTGTTGCGCTCGGTGGCGGGACAGCCCAGCCAATTGCAGATCATGTACGGTCTGGCGGGCGAGCGGCGGCTGAACGAAACCACTCTGCCCTGGCTGGCCGGCTATGAGGGCAGCCGGCCGGTCAGGATCGGCAATGACGCCCACCGCCAGTTGCAGCTGGATGTTTTCGGCGAGGTGATGGACTGCCTTTACGTCACCCGCCAGCACGCGGCCGCCGCGGACCCCGAGGCGTGGAAAGTCCAGAAGCTGTTCCTCGATTTTCTCGAAACCCATTGGGACCAGCCCGATGACGGATTGTGGGAGGTCCGTGGCGGCCGTCGCCAGTTCACCCACAGCAAGGTGATGGCCTGGGTCGCCGTCGATCGTGCGATCAAGAGTGTCGAGGCCTTTGGTCTGGAGGGGCCCCTGGCAAGCTGGCGTTCCTTGCGTCGGCGGATCCACGATGACGTGTTGCGCCATGGTTTTGATGCCGAACGCGGCAGCTTCGTTCAGTATTACGGTGGCAGGGAATTGGACGCGGCGCTATTGATGATTCCGCTGGTCGGCTTCCTGCCATGGACGGATGTCCGCGTGCTGGGCACCGTCGAGGCCATCCGGCAGGAGCTGATGACCGACGGGCTGGTCATGCGCAGTTCGGCCAATCCCGCGGTCGACGGTTTGCCGCCCGGCGAAGGCGCCTTCCTCGCCTGCTCGTTCTGGCTGGCCGACAACCTCGCCATGCAAGGCCGCCGCGAAGAGGCCTGCGCGATGTTTGAGCGTTTGCTCAGTTTGCGCAACGACCTCGGCCTGCTGTCGGAGGAATACGACACCACAGGCAGGCGGCTGGTGGGAAATTTTCCCCAGGCCTTTTCACATGTCGCCCTGGTCAACACCGCGCACAACCTTTCCGCCGGCGGCGGTCCCGCCCATCGGCGATCGAGCGGATAAACGCGGCGTTTGTTTGAAACAAATGCCGCGCCAGGCTGTTCTTGCCTGACAATGGGTAAAGGAGAAGGCCATGTGCCAGGCTATCGGCCGCACCCTCTGGGCCATCGCCGAAGGCTATATTCCCGGTCACAGCCACGGCCCATCGCCGCAGCTGGAGAGCCATGAAACCGTCTGCATCCTCAATACCGGCGAGTTGGAGGCGCATCTGCGCATTACCGTCTTTTTCGCCGATCGGGAGCCCGCCGGTCCCTATCGCCTGACGGTGCCGGCGCGGCGCACGCGCCACATTCGTTTCAACCAGTTCGAAGTCCCGGAACCGCTGGCCCGGGATACCGATTATGCCAGCGTGATCGAATCCGACGTTCCGGTGGTGGTGCAGCATACCAGGCTTGATTCGCGCCAGGCCGCGTTAAGCATCATGAGCACCATCGCCTTCGCCGGCGGATGAATGGTTAGGAGCCGCCTATGCGGATGGTGTGGATCAGGTCGACCAGGAGAGCAGGACTTGCCATCCTGGCGTTTGTCACCTTGGTAGGGCTTGCAGCCTGCGCCGAAACGGTAGGCGCCGGAGCCGGCGCCCTGGCGGGCAATCAATTCGGCCACGGCTCGGGCAAGACCGCGGCGACCGTCGGTGGCGCCGTCGGAGGCGCCCTGCTTGGCCACGAAATAGCGAAATAGGGCCGGGACAGCGCTTTCAGGTCCCCGCCTCGTCAAGGTTCCACAGCCAGGCGGCGCCCCGCACACCGCTGGAATCGCCGTATTTGGGCGCCAGCAGCTGCGTGTCGACACGATCGGAAAACACCCATCGGCCCCACAGGCGGGGAATGTTCCGGTACAGGCGGTTGATCTGCGACAATCCGCCGCCGAGGACGATGGCATGCGGGTCGACGATGTTGATGACATGGGCGAGCGCGCGGGCCAGGCGGGAGTCATAGCGTGCCAGCGCCGCCTCCGCCGCCTTGTCGGTGCCTTGCGCGATGTCGGCCGCTGTCAGGCCGCCACCATGATCGGCGGCCAGCCCAGGTCCGGAGAGGAAGGTTTCGATGCAGCCCCGCCGACCGCAATAGCATGGCGGCCCGGGTCTTTCGTCATCGCTGGGCCAGGGCAGCGGATTGTGTCCCCATTCGCCGGCGATGGCATTGGCGCCGGCCAGCAGCTGTCGGTTGATGACCAGGCCGCCGCCGACGCCGGTTCCCAGAATGACCCCGAAGACCACCGGCCTGCCGACGGCGGCGCCATCGCTGGCTTCCGACAGGGCAAAGCAATCGGCATCATTGGCCAGGCGCACCGGACGGCCGAGGGCGGCGGCCAGATCGGCATGGAACGGCCGGCCGATCAGCCAGGTCGAATTGGCATTCTTGACCAGGCCGGTGGCCGGCGAGACCGTGCCGGGGATGCCGACGCCGACCGTGGCGGTGGCCCCGAGATCCCTTTCGGCGGCGGCGACCAGCTGGACGATCAGGGCAACGGTTGCCGGATAATCACCGCTCGGACTGGCGACCCGCCGGCGCCACAGCTCGCCGCCATCGGCGGCGATGGCCAGGGCTTCGGTCTTGGTGCCGCCGAGATCGATGCCGATGCGGACCCTCATGGCGGCGCCAGATCGAATTCCGCCACCATGGCGGCGTGATAGCTGTCGGGTGGGGCGGCGATCAGCGACGGCGACACCAGCTCGTCGCCCAGCGCCTCGTTATGCACTTCGGCGGAGCGATACCAGCCCAGCAGGCGTCGACTGACCAGGATGTGGTCGAGCATCAGGCGCCGGCCATGATGGATCACCGAATGCCGCCGGCTGTCCGCCAGACTGCGTTCCACCGGCACCAGACAGCGGCCGGCAAGGCGGCCGTTGCGGGTGTCCTCTTCGTCGCCGCGGATGATGCGCAGCGGCGCTTCGCGGTCTTCGGCGTTGAAGTCGCCGCAGGCCAGAACCAGCGCCGCCGGATCGCTGTCGAAAATGCTGTCGATCAGAAGGCGGGCTTCCAGCGCCTGGCCGGCGGCCTTTACCGTCGCCAGGAAATGCCCCTCGGCCCAGCCGCCCACCGACTGCCAGACCCCGTGCTCCTTATGGCCGGCGATGAAGGCCGCCCGCGGCGCCCGCAGATGCAGATTGAGCAAATGCAGGCGTGCTCCGCCGGCGAGGGCGATTTCGGCCGACAGCAGGGGGCGGTCCCATTCGATGACGATTTCGCCGCCCCCCGGCGCAAGGTGGCGGGGGGGCGGCACCAGGTCATGCCAAAGCTGGCGATGGCTCAGCACCGGCAGCCGCGACAGGATGACCAGATTGTGATGTTCCGAGATCCGCAGGCCCTTGCGGTTGACGCTGGCGACGCGGTGATAGGACGCATAGGGGGTGTCGGCCAGCAAGCGGTCCAGCGCCGTCAACTGCCGCGGACCATGGCGGGTTTCGCCATGGGCGTTGACTTCCTGCAGGCAGAGAACATCCGCCCTGAGCCGGATCAGTTGCGGCGCCAGGACATCGAGCCGCCCCTCGAATTCCGCTGCCGCGCCGCCGCGGTCGTCGAGGTTTTCCAGATTGAAGGTGGCGATCCTGAGGCGCTCAGCCATGCGGGTTAATTCTGCGACAGTCGCTCCGCCTTGGCAAGAAGCCTGCCCCCGTAATGGCCGATGACGCGGACCTCGGCATTAAGGGGACAGGCTCCCAGGGGCCGTTGATTGTGGAAAAGGCGTGAAGTATTGTGGATCGGTCAGGAAGGGTCCGGCCGGCCGCGCGTTGCGGATCATGCCTGGTTCAGGGGTGGGGGCCGGTGGCAGAACCGGTCGGATTTGGCGCCCCGGGCGTAAGGATGTTGCGGACAGATGCGGGAAAGGTTGAGCATGGTGGATCACGCACATCCGAGAAAACTTTTTACGGCCGAACGGCAGAGGCTCAAGGAACAGGGTCTGTCGCCGGTGGCGCCGGCGCCGATGCCGGCGAGTTCGTCCGAGGTCATGTCGGCGATCAACGCCTTGCGCGATGACATCCGCGGCCTTGAGCAACTGATCCGCGGGGACGCTATGCCGGTCGAAACGGTCGCGCCGGCGCATGCTCCGGATTACGAACAGAAATTGGCGGAAGTCACGCTCCTGAAAACCGAGATCCGTGCCCTGTCGCTGGCCATCGAGCATACCAAATCCGAGATCGCCGCCTTGCGGCCGACGGATGCCAAGGATGACCGTCTGGTGGCGGTGGCCAATGAGCTCGATGCCATCGTCAGCGCCACCGAAGGGGCGACCGACACCATCCTGGAATGCGCGGAAAAGATCGATGGTCTGGCCCAGCAGCTGCAGGCGCAGGCCGGCGATGGCTTCAGCGGCGTGGTGGCGGAAGAGCTGCGCGAGGTCGTCGTCAGTATTTTCGAGGCCTGCAATTTCCAGGATATTACCGGGCAGCGGATCGGCAAGGTGGTGCGCACGCTGCAATTCATCGAGGATCGGGTCAACCGGATGATCGATATCTGGGGCCACGATACCTTCCATGATCTGGCGCCTCCGCCGGAGGTCAAGGCGGACGACGAAAAGAGCCTGCTGAACGGGCCGGCGCTGGAAAATCAGGGGGTCAGCCAGGCGGATATCGACAAGCTGTTCGACTGAACGGGGCCGAACCACCATCTATCATCATCATCCACCGGCGGAAAAGGCTGCGGCATGCCCGACGTGCAAAAGGCCATTCAGTCCATCATTCAGGCCGTCAGCGCCACCAGGCCCGACAGCACGCCGCGCGTCGCGCCGGGCCGGGTGATCTGCATTTCCCGCGATCTGGGAAGCGGCGGCGGCAAGGTTGCCGCTCTGCTCGGCAAACGGCTCGGGCTGGAACTGTATGACCAGGAAATCCTCGAGCGTATCGCCAAGCGTCTGCACGCCGATGCCGAAACCATGCGGGCGGTGGACGCCAGTGCCCGTGAACTGCGGGATCTGTGGCTATATTCGCTGGTCACCGGCGAGGATCTGGATGCCGACCATTATCGCCGTCAACTGGAGAATGTGGTCCTCAGCCTGGCCCGCAGCGGCGGCATCCTCCTCGGGCGCGGCGCCCATCTGATCCTGGCGCGCAGCGGGGCGCTGCGCGTGCGCTTCACCGGTTCGCCGGAGGCTTGCGCCAGGCGTCTGGCCATTGCCCAGGGCGGCGAACCGGCGTCGTTGCTGCACAGTATCGAGGAGGTCAACCGTCGCCGTGCCAAATTTGTCTGGGACACCTTCCGGGTGCGGTTGAATGATCCGCGGACCTTTGATCTTACGATTAATACCGATCATGTCGTCGATTTGGAAAAGGCCGTGGATCTGCTGACAGATGCTCTGGCGGCTGTCGGTTAGGCTTCGCCGTTACATGAACGGCCCATACAGGGTCATCAGGGCCGCGAGCATGGTGCTGACCTCTTTGCCCTGCAGCGAATAATAAATGTTTTGCGCCGACCGTCGGGTGGCAACCAGGCCGTGACG
>DUZF01000113.1 GCA_013349665.1 Rhodospirillaceae bacterium
CCGCGAGGGGACAGTTTGGCCAGTTCGACCTCGGCCCTGAGCTCGATCTCGTCAAGAACCGCGGCCAGGCGGGGATCGCCTACGGCGTCGCGGCGTGACCGCACCATCTGGGCAAGGCTGACAAGCTTTTCCTTGCTGATGGACCCCATCAGCAGGCCATGGCGGATTTCATCAAGCTTGTCGAGGAGTTCTTCGCCATGTTTGATCAGCCGCCGGCGTGTCTCTTTCTCGAGACTGTCACCGACGGATTGGGCGGCCAGAAGGGCGTCGATACCGCCCACTGCCGCCGGGCTATCGACCATCGCCGCGTCTTCAACGGAGTCGGTTTCGGCCAATTGTTTGGCAAAGGCTCCCGGCGTTGCCTTTTCGACCTTGCCCGCTTTGCGGGCCTGGGTCGATCCCGAGGTCGCGCCGATGCCGGAAACTTTCATGCCTGTCTGCGATTCCCTGACAATGAACGGATAGTGTACACTGGCCCCCATTCGGTTAAAAGCCGGTAAATCCGACCGCTTTTCTGGGATCAGGCAGTTTTTGCCGCACCGCCCGGCCGAACTTGCCCGCAGCAGCCGCCGGACCCCGGGAATAGCAAGCCTTTCCGCCACTTCCCGCGGTTGGCATGACTTTCGCAGGAAGACAGCCGGATATTCGTGAGGACCACCATGACCCGGCAGTTCGTTGCCCTACTTCTGATCGTCGTCCTGACCGCCCTGGCTCCCGAGGCCCTGGCGTCGTCCCGCATCAAGGACATCGCCGACTTCGAAGGCGTGCGCGACAACATGCTGGTCGGCTACGGCCTGGTGGTCGGCCTCAACGGCACCGGCGACACTTTGGACAACGCCGAATTCACCCGCCAATCGCTGATCGGCATGTTGCAGCGCCTCGGCGTGTCGACCACCAACGGCACGTTGAAGCCGAAGGACATCGCGGCGGTGATGGTCACCGCCAAGCTGCCAGGCTTTGCCCGCCAGGGCACCAAGATCGATGTCACGGTAAGCGCGCTGGGCGACGCCACCAGCCTGCTGGGCGGCACCTTGATGGTGACGCCGCTGGTCGGCGCCGACGGCGAGGTCTATGCCGTTTCCCAGGGCCAGGTGGCGATCGGCGGCTTTTCCGCCGGCGGCGCCGCCGCCTCGGTGACCAAGGGTGTGCCGACCTCGGGACGCATCGCCAGCGGCGGCATCGTCGAACGCGAAGTTCCCTTCGACATGGCGCGGATGGAAAGCGTGCAGATCGATCTGCGCAACCCCGATTTCACCACCGCGCGCAGGATCGCCGACGCCGTCAACGCCCATCTGGGCATGGACATCGCCCGCCCCACCGACCCGGCGACCGTGCGCCTGCAGGTGCCGCCCCGCTTTCTTGGCAATACCGTCGCCCTGCTGACCGACATCGAACAGCTGCATGTGCAACCCGACCAGCTGGCGCGAGTGATTATCGACGAACATACCGGAACCATCGTCATGGGCGAGAACGTGCGCATCAGTACAGTCGCCATCGCCCAGGGCAATCTGACCATCCGCATCACCGAAACGCCGCAGGTATCGCAGCCGGCGCCGTTTTCCAACACCGGCACCACCACCACCGTGCCGCGCACCGACATCCAGGTGGACGAGGGCGCCGACAAGAAGATGGGGGTGCTGTCCCATGGCGTCACCCTGCAGGAACTGGTCAGCGGTCTCAACGCGCTGGGTATCGGACCGCGCGATCTGATCACCATCCTGCAGGCGGTCAAGGCGGCCGGTGCCCTGCAGGCCGAAATCGAGGTGATGTGATGGCTGCTTTCGACAGCTCCGCCATCGCCGGCCAGGCCAGCCTGGCCCTCAGCCAGGGCAAGACCGCCCCGACGCTGGGCAAGGGTCTCAACATGGCCGCGGCGCGGAAAAAGGCCAAGGATTTCGAGAGCGTCTTCGTCTCGCAGATGTTTTCCCAGATGTTCCAGGGCATCAATGCCGACGGCATGTTCGGCGGCGGCCATGGCGAAGAGATGTTCCGCTCGCTGCTGATCGATGAATATGGCAAACAGGTTGCCCAGCACGGCGGCATCGGCATCGCCGACGCCGTCATGCGCACCCTGATTTCCGCACAGGAGAAGTCAGCATGACGCCCAATCTCCCCAAACCACCGCCCAAACTGCCGCCCAAGGCGCCCCCCAAGGCACTGGTCAGCGCAGTGACGCTGGCCACCGCCCAGGTGGCGCCGACGAAGACACAGCCGTTGGTCCAGGCAGCCGCCGCCGCGCCGGCATCACCGATCCCCGGCCTGCCGCCGCTGCTGGCGGCCATGGCGGAGGCCATACGGATCTACGACGCCATCCTGGTGGAAGAAAATACCCTACTGCGGCGCCAGAACGTCAAAGGCGTCGCCGCCCTGCTGGACAAGAAGCAGAAAGCCACCGTTCTGTACCAGGAACGGCTGCGCGGCACCCTGACCGAAGCCGAGAACCTGACCAAACTGCCGCCGGAGCAGAGCGTCGCACTGGCGAAACTGGCGAATGACCTGCGATCCCATATCGAAGAGAATGCCGCCTTGCTCAAGGGCAGCATGCATGCCCTGGAGCGGATGTTCGGCGTCGTCAACGAAGCGGTACGCAAAGATCGCGAGCGTCAGGTCACTTACTCCGCCAATGGCCGCGTCGACGGCCCACCGGTGACCAATTCCGCCATCGCCTTCAACTCCAACGCCTGAGCGGAGACCCTAGACCATGTCCATTAATCTCGCCCTCGAGTCGGCCCTGTCGGGACTGCTGACCTCGCAGAAGGCGCTGGACGTCGTCTCCAACAATATCTCCAATCTCAACACCCCCGGCTATTCGCGCAAGGTCCTGGTCGAGGAAAGCAACGTCGTCAACGGCGTCGGCGCCGGCGTCATGGCCCAGAGCATCCAGCGCAGCGTCGATCAGGGGTTGACCAACACGCTGCAGACCGCCAACGGCACTCTCACCCAGTTCACCTCCGCCGACAGCTACTATTCGCAGATGCAGAACATGTTCGGCACACCGTCGGACCAATCCTCCATCAGCAGCCTGATCCAGACCATGGCCAATGCCGTGCAGACCATGGAGTCGACCCCCGACCAGACGGTGACCACGGTCACCAACGCCGCTTCCCAGGTGACCAACAGCCTGCAGACCATGTCGACCAAGATCCAGGCCTCGCGCGCCGACGCCGACCAGCAGATCGGCGCAGCGGTGACGGCGGTGAACACCGCGCTCGGTAATATTGCCAATCTGAACAATGAGATCGCCACCAACGGCGTCAGTGGGGTCAGCACCGACGACCTCAAGGATCAGCGCGACCAGCAACTGAAAACCCTGGCCAGCTACATCAACTTCGTCGCCTTCGACCGTCCCGACGGCAGCCTGTCGATCTACACCAATCAGGGCTCGCCGCTGCTCGATGCCCAGGCGCAGACCGTCAACCATAATTCCACCGCCGCCGTCGAGCCGCGCATGAGCTTCGACGCCGCTTCCGGCACCGGCGCATTGCAGGGTGTCTCGGTCAACGGCAAGGACATCTCGAGCCAGATCACCAACGGCAAGCTGGCCGCCCTGCTGCAGGTGCGCGACAGTATCCTGCCCAACCTGCAAAGCCAGATCGATACCCTGGCCCAGGCGATGCAGACGACCCTCAACCAGGTCAACAACCGGGGCACCAGTTGGCCGACCGGCGGCCAGAGCTTCACCGGCAGCAAGACCTTCATCGATCCGGCGCAGCAACGCATCAGCCTGTCCGGCGGCGACAGCTCGATGGTGCTGGTCAATGCCGATGGCTCGGAAAAAGCCCGTACCACCATCTCGACGATCATGCAGAGCTATCTGCAGAGTGCCAATATTCCGCTGACCGACAGTTACAGCATCAACCAGCTGGCCGACGGGATGAACGGCTGGCTCAACACCCAGTTCAACACCACCGGCATCACCTATGCCCAGGTCAATCCCAGCGGGCAGTTCAGCATTCAGCTGCCGCAGACCTCGACGGTATCGCTGGCCTTCCGCGATCAGCGCACCCAGCAGTTCGAATCGGGCGTCTCCAGCGACAATCTGACCAGCGCCAGTGGCGGTAAGGCAATGAACGTCACCGGACCACTGACCTTCCGCGACAGCGCCGGCAATGTTTATTCGACCACCGTCTCGGCCACCGATTCGCTGATGGACATCGCCAACAAGATCAACGCCCTGGGCGGACTGACGGCCTCGATGACGGCGGTCAGCGGCAGTTCGCCGCAGCTTTACCAGCTGCAGGTGACCAACAATGCCGGCAACGACATGACCCTTGATCCCGACGCCCCGTCCAGCGGCGCCACCGCGGTCAGCGGGCTCGGCATCAATGCGTCGCGCAGTCAGGCGGCCAGCGACGTCGCCGTCAATTTCAATGCCGATGGCACTGGGACCAATTTCACCAGTAGCGGCTATGTCTCGGCCAGCGTGCAGGCCAATGTCACCGGCGAACTGAGCTTCCGCGATTCCAACGGCCTGATGGCCAATGTCCTGGTCTCCGCCACCGACAGCCTGGCGACCATCGCCCAGCATATCAACGCCGCCAACCCGCGGTCTCTCAATGCCTCGGTGAGCACGGCGGGCAACCGGGCCCATCTGGTGGTGACCAATCTTGCCGGCAATCAAATGAGCATCGACGGCTCCGGCGGCGGCTACCAGTCGAGCCCTGCCGCCGCTTTCTCTTCCGCCGGAACGGCGCTGACCGTCACCAGCGGCGGCACCGCCTACACGGTCAATTTTGCCGCCGGATCCAATTTGGGGGTGGTGGCCGGGGCGATTAATACCAACGCGGTGATGACCGCGGCCGGCATCAAGGCCACCGTCGGGACCGACGGCACCAACAGCTGGCTTTCGGTGACCAACGCCAGCGGATTGCCGCTGTCCTTCAGCGGCAACGCCACCGGCAACGGCGCCAATCTGCTGCAGTTCAACCTCAACCCCTCCGACGCGCTCGGCCTTGCGCCGCCCCCCGACCAGACAGTGGCGGGATTTTCCAATTTCCTCGGCCTCAACGATCTGCTGGTCACCGGCCGGCCGGTCACCACCTTCGAATCGCAGACCCTGACCAAGAATTTCACCACCACCACCAGCAGCAATCTCGACCTGTCCAGCGCCGAATGGGTCAATGGCGATCCGGCGACCGGTGGCCCGCAAAGCTTCAACCTGAATTTCGCCGCCGGCTCGACACTGGCCGACATCGCCAAGCAGATCAATGCCCAGGCCGTCACCTATGACAGCACCCATCTGCAATTGGGCGCCTTCAAGGCTCAGGCGGGAACGCTGACGGTAGGTAACGGCATTGTTCCCATCGGCACCGTTTCCCTCGGTGCCGGGGACAGCCTGTCCACCGTCGCCGCCAAGATCAATGCCAACACCAGCATGGCGGCGGCCGGCGTGCGGGCGATCGTCGCCACCGACGGCAGCAATGAATGGCTGCGGGTCTATGACCAGCAGGGCGTGCCGCTGAATTTTTCCGGGCCAGCACAGGGCCAACTGGCCGGACAACTAGCATTCAACAACAATCAGCTGGTCACCGCCGCCATCGCCGTCGACGGCTCGGGCCAGCGCCTCAGGGTCTACAGCAACAACAATCGGACCTTGCAGGCCACCGGCACGCTGACGACGCAGACCAACAT
>DUZF01000197.1 GCA_013349665.1 Rhodospirillaceae bacterium
CCCCTGGCCGCCAGATTGCGCATCAGGCTGCGACGCGGGGTCAGATCGAGAATGTAGGAGCGGTTGATCAGGGAAGGTACCACCAGAACCGGCGGTCCGGCGGCGCCAGGGCTCCGGTAATCGAGCAGCCGGGTGGTTCCGTCCTGCCACAGCACCGGCACCTCCGGCAGCCGGCGCTGGTAGGGATGTCGGCGATAGGCCTCGATGCCGGCAAGAAAATCGTCGATGCGCCGCCGGCTCTCGACAGCCAGGGCGGCTTCGAAGGCGTCAGCCCCGACGGCGTCGAGGTCCTGCCTGAGGCGGTTGGCTTCGGGTTGCAGATGCGGCTTCCAGGCGAAGGACCCGCTCCTCCAACTCGGCAATGCGGCCCAGGAGGTGAACAGGGTCGAGGCCTGGGCCATCAGATGCAGCGGCAGCGGGCGCGGCCCGGGACGGCTCGGCGGGGGAGGAAGATCTGGACTTTGGGTCATGCGCGCCATCTGCTTGGGGTGCGGCCCGGCTTCCGGCGGCGGCGGCCCAGGCCGCGGCCCCACGGTTGAAGGCAACGAACGCCTTGGCCAGTTCCTCGGCCAGAGCGGGATCACCCGCCACCGCCGCCAACTGATGCTGCCAGAGGTCGAGGTACCGCCGGGCCAGTCGTTCCATATCAGGGACATCCGTCATGCCCGACTATACTCCAAGCCTTTTGTCATTGGCCAGCGGGCAAGGTCGATGGTCATCCCATGGACCGGGGTGAAAACCCGCAAAAAAATTTCGCGGGGCATTAATTTTTGGCAAAAACCTGTTAAACTGCCAAGGGCTGCCTCCGGACTCAGGATCCACATGTCAAACGCTGCGAGCCCCATCACCATAAAGAAGTATGCCAACCGTCGCCTTTACAATACTGCGACCAGCAGCTACGTGACCCTGGATCACCTGTGCCAGATGGTCAAAAACAACGACGATTTCGTTGTTTACGATGCCAAAACCGGGGAAGACATCACCCGCTCGGTCCTGACGCAGATCATCGTCGAGGAAGAGGCCAAGGGCGGGCAGAATCTTCTGCCGATCCCATTCCTGCGCCAACTGATTGGTTTTTATGGCGATTCCCTCGGCGGCCTGGTGCCCCGTTATCTCGAATACAGCATGCAGGCATTTCATCGTAATGAAGAACAGATGCGTCAATACATGCAAAATGCTCTCGACGGACTGTTTCCATTTAATCCGATCGAGGAAATGAACAAACAGAACATCGCGTTTTTCGAGAGCGCGATGAAAATGTTCACTCCGTTCTACGGCGCCGGCGAAGACGGCGTCCAGGGCGAGCCGGGCACCCCCCAGGCGGCGGTGCAGGCCCTGCAGAACCGTCTGTCGGTGATGCAGCAGCAACTCGACGACCTGACCAAACTGAAAAAATAGCGGCCGTTCCGAGCCTGTGAAGAAATCAGTGGCACTGGCCTGAAGCGCCGGTGTTGCGACGAATCCGGACGCCAACTGTTTCCGCCGCTTTGCGCCCAAGACCGGCAGGGAGAGCCGGCGAAAAAAAGTAAAAAAATGGCTGGACGTTGAACAGGCGTATACCTATTTGACTATTGCAACAGAACGGACCGGCGCAGCTTAAATATAGCCGGCCGCAGCTGGGGAGCTGTGACTCCCGACCGGGTCAAGGATACCCGGCCTTGATGCCGATCTCTGCAAGGGATTAGAGACTGAGCGCCCTGTTGAAGCGACCGGCATTATCGACTACACGACCGTCAACACGAAAAAACAGGTCGGCGAAATCGGCTTTTATTAGATTTTTATAATTAAGTCGGTTTTGTTGTTTGATAATTACGGTCTCGTGGAGAACGATTGGGCAACAATATGAATTATTTAGTTGCCTGAGGCGGAAAATCCGAATAATGAGCTAAGGACAGACTTGCCATGACGACACCAACCGATGACCCTCATTTCGAAGGCACCATGAGCAATCAAGTCAAGATCATGCCGAACGGCACCGACCCCAAATCGTCCAAACCTCTCAACCGCGCCAATGACACCGACCGTCATGTCGGGGCCCGCATCCGCGAACGGCGGATCATGTTGGGCTTCAGCCAGCAACAGATGGCCGACCTGATCGGCGTGACCTATCAGCAGGCGCATAAATACGAACGCGGCATCAACCGCATTTCCGCCGGGCGGCTCTATGAAATCGCCCATGTCCTTGGGGTTCCGGTCGGATATTTCTTCGACGGACTGGAAACCCAGCGCACGCCGGACCTGACCGCCCGCCAACGGATGTGCCTGGAATTGGCTCGCAATTTCTCCATCATCAGCAACGAACGCCACCAGGAAGCGCTCAGCCAGTTGGCCCGCGCCCTGGCCAGCGACAACAAATAGCACCCCCCTTCTCCCGCCGCGGGAGAAGGGGTCACGACCCCCATTCGGCAAGCACCGCGAGGTCGGTTTCGCCGGGTCGGTAGCGTTGTCGCAAGACCATCCATTCGTCGTCCGGCAGCAGCCGGCACGCAGCCCAGACGGCCATGCCGCGCACCAGCGGCGCCGGATCCTCCAGCCTGGCAATGACCGCCGCAGCCAGATCGGCTCGTCCGCTGTTGCCCAGCGCGATCAGCACATTGCGCAGAAAGCGGTCGCGGCCGACGCGCTTGATCGGCGAACCGGCGAACAGCTTGCGAAAGGCCGCGTCGTCCAGACCGGCCAGGTCGGCCAGGCGCGGGGCGCTCAGCTCGGCCCGCGGCAGATAGGCGGACTCACCGGTCGGACGGGCAAATTTGTTCCACGGACAGACGGCCAGGCAGTCGTCGCAGCCATAGATGCGATTGCCCATCGACCGGCGCAGGCCGGCAGCGATGACCCCGGCATATTCGATGGTGAGATAGGAGACGCAGCGCCGGGGCTCGATCCGCCCGCCGGCCAGGGCGCCGGTCGGACAGGCGGCTTCGCAGGCCCGGCAACTGCCGCAATGATCGCCTTCCGCCGCGTCGGCGGCCAGCGGCAAGGTGGTGAAGATCTCGCCGAGGAACAGCCAGGAACCGAAGCGCCGCGACACCAGATTGGTATGCCGGCCCTGCCAGCCGAGACCGGCGCGGGCGGCCAGCGGCTTCTCCATCACCGGCGCGGTGTCGGTGAAAACCTTGACCTCGCCGCCGAATTCGCCGACCAGCCAGCGGGCCAGGGCCTTGAGGCGTCTCTTGAGAACATCGTGGTAGTCGGCGCCCCGCGCATAGACACTGATATTGCCGCGCTCGGGATGGCGCAACAGGGCCAGCGGATCACCGGCGGGGCCGTAATTCTCGGCGGCCAGGATGACGCTGCGGGCCTCCGGCCAGAGGACCGCGGGATCGGCGCGGCGATCCGCCTTCTCCGCCATCCAGGCCATTTCGCCATGGCGTCCCTCGGCAAGATAGCCGGCGAGGTCGGCGGCCATGCCGCCGGCCGCCGCCACGGGGGCAACCGCCACCTCGGCGAAGCCCAGCTCCAGCGCCTTGGCGCGGATGGCATCCCGCATCAGCCGCGGCCGCGATAGGCCGCCACCCCCTGGTCGGGAACCCACAGCCCGGCGGGCGGGACGCCGGTTTGCCAGAAGACATCGATGGGCATGCCGCCGCGCGGATACCAATAGCCGCCGATGCGCAGCCAGTGCGGCGCCAATTCCGCCACCAGCCGCTTGGCGATGGCCAGGGTGCAGTCCTCGTGGAAGGCGCCGACCGACCGATAGCTGCCGAGAAACAGCTTCAGCGACTTGCTTTCCAGCAGCAGATCCCGGGGCACATAGTCGATGACCAGATGGGCGAAATCCGGTTGGCCGGTGATTGGACACAACGAGGTGAATTCCGGCGCCGCGAACCGCACCAGATAAAGCGTGCCGGGATGGGGGTTGGCCACCGTCTCCAGCACCGCCTCGCCCGGCGAGGCCGGCATTTTCGTCGGTTTGCCGAGTTGAGTAAGACCGTCAGCCATGCATCCTCACAACGGTTCGATATCGCCGGCCGCCTCGGCGGCCAGGGCGTCGCGGGCAAAATCGCCCAGGCGGCCGGCGGTGATGGCGTCGCGCAATCCCCGCATCAGATCCTGATAATAATGCAGATTGTGCCAGGTCAGCAGCATCAACCCCAAGACCTCTTCGGCTTTCGCCAGATGATGCAGATAGGCCCGGCTGTAATGGACGCAGGCCGGACAGCCGCACAGCGCGTCCAGCGGTCGCGGATCGTCCTGGTGGCGGGCGTTGCGGATATTGACGGTGCCGTGACGGGTGAAGGCCTGGCCGGTCCGCCCCGAGCGGGTCGGCAACACGCAGTCGAACATATCGATACCGCGGCAGACGGCGCCGACGATGTCGGACGGCTTGCCGACTCCCATCAGATAGCGGGGCCGGTCCGCCGGCAGCAGCGGCACGGTGACGTCGAGCACGCGGAACATCTCGGCCTGGCCTTCGCCGACCGCCAGGCCGCCGACCGCATAGCCGTCGAAGCCGAGCGCCAGCAACTGCGCCGCCGATTCGGCGCGCAACTCCGGATAGACGCCGCCCTGGACGATACCGAACAGCCCATAGCCGGGCCGGGCGACGAACGCCTCGCGGGATCGGGCGGCCCAGCGCATGGACAGCCGCATGGACTGGGCGGCCTGCTCGGGACTGGCCGGAAAGGGCGTGCATTCGTCGAAGGCCATGGTGATGTCGGCATCCAGCTGGCGCTGGATCGCCATCGACCGTTCCGGCGTCAGCAAATGGCTGCTGCCGTCGAGATGCGACTGAAAGGTCACCCCGGTCTCGTCCATCTTTCGCAACTTGGACAGGCTCATCACCTGGAAGCCGCCCGAATCGGTGAGGATCGGCCCCGGCCAATGCATGAACCGGTGCAGGCCGCCCAGCCGCTCCACCCGCTCGGCGCCGGGCCGCAACATCAGGTGATAGGTGTTGCCGAGCACCATGCGGGCGCCGGTGGCCTCGACCGCCTCGGGCGTCATCGCCTTGACGGTGGCCGCCGTGCCGACCGGCATAAAGGCCGGGGTGGGTACCTCGCCATGGGCGGTGACCAGAAGGCCGGTGCGGGCGGCGCCGTCGACGGCGCCGATCGAAAAGCCGCATCCGCTCATGATGGCCCCCGATGCAAAAGACAGGCGTCGCCGTAGGAATAAAACCGATAGCCGCTGTCCACCGCATGCCGATAGGCCGCCTGCATCCGCTCCAGGCCGGCGAACGCCGCCACCAGCATGAACAGCGTCGAGCGCGGCAGATGAAAATTGGTCAACAGCAGGTCGACAGCGCGAAAACCATAGCCGGGGGTGATGAAGATGTCGGTGGCGCCGGCGAAGGGTTGCACCCGGCCATCGGCGCCGGTGGCCGATTCCAGCAGCCTGAGCGAGGTCGTGCCGACGGCGACGATCCGACGGCCGGCCGCCCTGGCGGCGTTGATGCGCTCGGCCGCGGCGGCGTCGAGGCGGCCCTGCTCGGCATGCATGCGGTGATCCCGGGTATCCTCGGCTTTGACCGGCAGAAAGGTGCCGGCGCCGACATGCAGGGTCACCGCCAATCTCTCGATCCCGCGCTTGTCCAGCGCCGCCAGCAGCTCCGGGGTGAAATGCAGCCCGGCGGTAGGTGCCGCCACCGCCCC
>DUZF01000338.1 GCA_013349665.1 Rhodospirillaceae bacterium
CCCGTCCCATCGCCACCCTGTCCATCGAAGCCCAGGAACGTCACGAGCGCCTCGAGCGCACCCATCGCGACGAATAGCCGGGGCCGCGGTCGGAAAACTTGAATGAGTTGCGAGGTCATTCAAGTTTTCCGGGCTAAAGGTTCAAATGGTCACATCTGTTCGCCTCAGAACGGCGCCACCAGGTCGAAGATCTGCTGGCCGTAGCGCGGGGTCTGGATATCGGTCAGGCTGCCGCGGCCGCCATAGGTGATGCGGGCCTCGGCGATCTGGTTGGAACTGATGGTGTTGTTGGAGGCGATGTCCTCCGGGCGGATGATGCCCTGGACCGACAGTTCGCGCATCTCGGCGTTGACCCGCAGTTCCTGGCGCCCGGTGATGACCAGATTGCCGTTCGGCAGTTTCTGGGTGATGACCGCGGCCAGATTGACCACCACCTGCTCCTGGCGCTGCATGGTGCCCTGGCCGTTGACGCCGCTGTTGCTGCCGAAATTGAACAGGCTGGTGGTATTGGCGCCGGCAAATACCTTCTTGACGCTGTTTTCCAATCCCAGCATGCCGAAATTGGGGGCGGCGGACTCGGAGTTCGCCGTGCTGGTCTGCGTCTGGTTCTTCAGCTGGCCGCTTTCATTGATATTGACCGCCACCGTCAGGATATCGCCGATCTCGGTTGCCCGCTGGTCCTTGAAGAAGGCCCGTGCTCCCGGCCGCCACAGGGAGTTGGCGCCAGGCTGGGGGGCGTTGGGGTTCGGCATCGGCAGGCTGACCGGCTGGTAACCGGGAACCTGAGTGGGGTCCTGGATGCGCGAGACCTTCGGTGGCTCGCCGACCTCGGAGAGCTTCTGCAGAAAATTGCAGCCGGAGACCGAGATTGTCAGCGCGACGATGGCGACGGTGTGGGCGAGAGGCAGGCGTTGGGTCATGGTCATGCTCCTCAATTGGCCAGGGCGGTGCCGTTCAGCGGCACGCTGACCAGGTTGAGACCTTCGATCTTGCCTTCGACGGTCATGTTGCTGCGGGTATTGGTGATGCGGATGGTGTCGCCGACGCTTCCCTGTTCGACGGCGCGGCCCTGCGAGGTCAGGCTCATCGAGCCGACCTTGAGCACCAGGGTAACCATTGCCCCTTTGGCGACCGCCAGCTGCTTTTCCACATCGTTCATCGACACCATCTGCCCGCTTTTCAGCGGCTGGTGAGCGACCATGCCGACGATGGCCTCGGCATTGGTCAGAAAGTCACGGCGGACCGACACCTCGCGGACGCGGCTCCAGGTCAGGGCATGGGCGTCGATGACGTCGCCGCGATTGACCGGATGGGCCAGAACCGGCACTTCCACCGTCTTGAAGGCCCGTCCGGCGACATGCAACCGGGTGTTGGCGGCCTCCAGGGTGGCGGTGAAGCGTCCGTAATGGTCGTCATAGGTGACGTCGCGAACGGCGAACTGGCCGGCGGCGCCGACCGGCACCACCAGCGCCGTGCCGTGATTGGACCAGTCGATCTCGGCGCTGTCGGGAACCCCGTGGCGGCCGAGCGCCTCTAGAATGCGCGAGCGCACCAGGTCATCCGAGATCTCGATGCCGCTTCTTTCGATGACCGCCTGCTCGTAGGCGTTCTGCGGCCGCCAGGCCAGTTGATAGGTATTGGCCATCCTGGCCAGCCAAGCGGCGTCGACGGTCACCCGCTTGCCGGGCAGCGGTGCCCGGGCAATGGCGATGTCGGCCTTGACGCCGATGCCGTCGAACAGGTCGCCCAGTTTCACCACATCGCCGTCGATGACGACGTCGGGCCTCAGCAGCGCCTCGGCCAGGCAGGGGCGGGCGACCAGCAGCAGGAGAGAGGCGAGGATTAAGCGTTTCATGGCCGGACCCATTATTTCAACTGGTTGACCGACTGCAGCATTTCATCGGTCGACTTGATGACCTTGGAGTTCATTTCATAGGCCCGCTGGGCGCTGATCAGGTTGGTGATTTCCGACACTGCGTTGACGTTGGAGGTCTCGATGAAACCCTGCAGGATCGAGCCGAAGCCGGTGGTGGCCGGATTGGCGACGATCGGCGCCCCGGAGGACGAGGTCTGGATGAACAGGTTGTTGCCGCGGGCTTCCAGACCGGCCTCATTGGGAAAATTGGCCAGTTGCAACTGGCCGGCGATGTTCTGCGCCACCTGGCCGTCGAGTTTGATGGCCACCTGGCCGGACCCGTTGATCGATACGCCGATGGCGTTGTTGGGCACGGTGATGCCGGGCAGCACCTCGTAACCCTCGGCGGTGACGATCTGTCCCTGTGGGCTCAACTGGAACGAGCCGGCGCGGGTATAGGCGGTTTCGCCGGTGGGCAGCAGGACCTGGAAATAGCCCTTGCCCTGGATCGCCATGTCCAGCGTGTTGTCGGTGCTCTGCATGCTGCCCTGTTCGGTGATGCGATAGACGGCGGCGGTTTTCACGCCCAGGCCGATCTGAATGCCCGACGGCACGATGGTGTTGTTGTCCGAGGAATTGGCGCCGACCCGTTTCAGGTTCTGGTACAGGAGGTCGGTGAATTCCGGACGCCGCCGGTTGAAGGCGGTGGTGTTCATGTTGGCGATGTTGTTGGAGATGACTTCCACGTTGGTCTGCTGTGCCAGCATGCCCGTCGCGGCGATATTCATGGCTCTCATGGTTCAGTCCCTTTTCTTAAGCCTGCTGTGATTGCGAAAGGATGGGCATGGCCTTCAGCTGCCGGTCATGTTCATTCATCAGCATGTTCTGGACACCCTCGTAGGTGCGGAGGATTTGCATCATCTTGGTCATCTGGACGATCGGCTGGACATTGGATTGCTCCAGCATGCCCTGGACAATGTTCGGCTTCTCCACCGGGTTGGCGTCCGCCGACGTCTGGTAAGTCCCGTTGCCGGCTTTGTGGAGTTCCTGCTCGTTGTCGAATTTGACCAGCTTTACCTTGCCGATATTGCCGTTCTCGGTGGAAATCGAACCGTCAGAGGCAATGTTAACCTGTGTTTCATTGGGGGCGATGATGATCGGCTGGTCGTTCTGCTGCATCACCGGGTAGCCGGAGGCCGAGACCAGCATGCCGGTTTCGTCGAGGCGGAAATGCCCCTCGCGGGTGTATCGGGGGCCGGCCGGCGTATCCAGAGTGAAGTAGCCGTCGCCGGAAATTGCCAGGTCGAAGCTGTTGCCGGTATCGGTCAACGGGCCTTCGCGGGTATCGCGCAGCAGGCCGGCGTCATGGACAAAGGACAGCTTGCGGCCGAACGGCGAGGCATCCGACTTCGCCTTGACCATGAATTCCCGGAACATCGGTTCCTCGGTCTTGTAGGCAGGCGTGTTGGCGTTGGCCATGTTGTTGGCCACCACTTCCATGTCGCGCCACAAGGCGGTTTGCGATGACAGAGAAATATAAGTGGTGTTTTCCATCTGGGTCGATCCGCTAAACCTTGGTCGGCATCTTCCAATGCATCCGCCGTGCCAGACTTTCGGAGATCGTTGAAAGCCGCGGAAAGCCTAAGTTTTCGAATATTCCGCGGAGCTTCAGCGGCAAGCTGTGCCGGGCATGAATTGCCCAATGGTGGCGGTCTGTCGGCTATCAACGTCTTATTAACCCCAATGGGCATAACCTCGAGCGGATTGTCCCGGGGGTACGAATTAAATGGCCGAAGATCTTGAGGAAGATTTTGAAGAAGGCGAAGCCTCCGATCAGGAAGATTCCCATGAACCATCGCGAAAAGGCGGTGGCGATAAAAAGAAGCTGATTCTTTTCATCGTCCTGCCTTTGCTGCTGGTGATCGGCGCCGCTGCCGGCGCTTATTTCTCCGGGATCCTCGATCCGCTGCTGCATCCTGCCAAGACCGAGAAAAAGGTCGAGGAGGCGCCGAAGGAGCATGAGGTGCAGGCGGCGGTGTTCTATGATCTGCCGGAAATCCTGGTCAACCTCAATACGGCCGGCCGCAAGCAGAATTTCCTCAAGATCCGCATCAGTCTGGAGTTGGAAAGTCCGCTCGATGTTTCGAAGGTCGAAGCGGTGATGCCGCGCATCATCGACAACTTCCAGGTCTATCTGCGCGAGCTGCGCATCGAGGACCTGCAGGGGTCGGCCGGCATGTTGCGCCTGCGTGAAGAATTGCTGAACCGGGTCAACAACGCGGCGAAGCCGGCCAAAGTCAACGATGTCCTGTTCAAGGAAATGTTGGTGCAGTGAGGGAAAGACCGCAACATGGGTGGTGAAGGCCGGACGTCGGACGACGAAGAAGCCCTCATGAAGGAGTGGGCCGCCATGGCCGGCGACGACGCCGGTGGCGGTGACGCGGCGGCAGGGGATGCCGGCGGCGGCGGCGGCGGCGGTGAAGACGCCGACGGCATGGCCGCCGAATGGGAGGCCATGCTTGGCGGTGGCGGCGATGAAGCCGGCGGCGACGAAGGGGCGATTGGCGGCGGCGCCTCGGCCCGCGTCCTCAATCAGGATGAGATCGACTCCCTGCTCGGTTTCGACGATGCCGGGGCCGGTGACGGCGATCGATCCGGCATCCAGGCGATCCTCAATTCGGCGCTGGTATCCTATGAACGCCTGCCGATGCTGGAGGTGGTGTTTGATCGCCTGGTGCGCATGATGTCCACCAGCATGCGTAACTTCACCTCCGACAACGTCGAAGTCTCGCTGGACAATATCCTGTCGCTGCGGTTCGGCGATTATCTGAATTCCATTCCCTTGCCCGCCATGCTGGGCGTCTTCAAGGCTGAGGAATGGGACAACTACGGACTGCTGACCGTCGATTCTTCGTTGATTTATTCCATCGTCGACGTGCTGCTGGGTGGTCGCCGCGGCACCGCCGCCATGCGCATCGAGGGGCGTCCCTACACCACCATCGAGCGCAATCTGGTGGAACGCATGGTGCATGTCGTGCTGTCCGACCTGTCGGCGGCGTTCGATCCGTTGTCGCCGGTGACGTTCCGTTTCGACCGGCTGGAGACCAACCCGCGTTTCGCCACCATTTCCCGGCCGAGCAATGCCGCCATCGTCGCCAAGCTCAGGATCGACATGGAAGATCGCGGCGGCCGCCTCGAACTGATGCTGCCTTACGCCACCTTGGAGCCGGTGCGCGAATTGCTGCTGCAGATGTTCATGGGCGAGAAGTTCGGCCGTGACTCGATCTGGGAAACCCATTTGGCGGAAGAACTGTGGATGACCGAGGTGGAGATGGAGGCGGTGCTCGACGAGCAGGTGATGCCGCTGCATGACATCCTCAATTTGCGCGTCGGGTCCAAGATCATGCTGAATGCGATGCCGGATTCGACAGTCGAACTAAGGTGCGGCGATGTCGCTATGTTTTGGGGCAAGATGGGGCGCAAAGGAGCCCATATCGCCATCCGAGTTGATGATAAAATCAAGAAGGAGAAAGTCTGATGGACTATAAGCTCATTCTTGATATCATCGTAGCAATCCTGCTTATTGCTACCATTACTTACTCGGTTATATTAAATAACCGATTGACGCAATTGCGAAAGCATCGCGATGATCTGACCAAGCTGGTGGCCGCCTTCAACGACGCGACCATGCGTGCCGAGGC
>DUZF01000216.1 GCA_013349665.1 Rhodospirillaceae bacterium
ATGGCGCCCGGCGACCTCGAGCTGGCGGTGGAGCGCCATGCCACCTCGAAACTGCCGGATGACGATCTCCATCATATCCGCCACATGGGCTTTCGCGGCGAGGCGCTGCCCTCCATCGGCTCCGTGGCCCGCCTGCGCCTGACCAGCCGGCCGAAGGGCGCCGAGTCGGCCTGGGCCCTGGCGGTCGACGGCGGGCAGAAGGGACGGCCGGAACCGGCCTCCCATCCGCCCGGCACGCGGGTCGAGGTGCGCGACCTGTTCTTCGCCACGCCGGCCCGCCTGAAGTTTCTGAAAAGCCCGAAAAGCGAAATGCTGGCCGCCCGCGACGTCATCGAGCGTCTGGCCATGGCCCATCCGGACATCGCCTTCAGCCTGTCCGACGACGCCCGCCCGGTGATCAGGCTGCCGGGGCTCGGCGGCGATGCGGAGACGGCGCGGCGCGAACGGCTGGCCGCCATCCTCGGCCGCGACTTTGCCCAGGCCTCGGTGATCGTCGATGCCGAGCGGTCGGGCATGCGCCTTTCCGGGGTGATCGGCCTGCCCACCTTCAACAAGGCGACGTCGGCGGCGCAATATCTGTTCGTCAACCGGCGCCCGGTTCGCGACCGTCTGCTGGCGGGAGCCTTGCGCGGGGCCTACCAGGACGTGCTGGCCCATGACCGCCACGCGGTGGTGGCGCTGTTTCTCGATCTGCCGGCCCACGAGGTCGACGTCAACGTCCATCCGGCCAAGGCCGAGGTGCGCTTTCGCGACGCGGCGGCGGTGCGCGGCATGATCGTCGGCGCGGTGAAACATGCCCTGGCCGGCGCCGGCCACCGCGCTGCTCCGCCCCAGGGGGGCTTCGCAGCGTTCGGCGCAGCATCCGCCGTCTATGCGCCCCCCCGGCCGCAGATGCAGGCCAGTTTTGGACTAGCGGAAGCGCCGCCGCAGGCGCGGATCATCCAGCCGCAGCCGGAGGAGAGCGTCAACTTTCCGCTGGGCGTGGCGCGCGGCCAGTTGCACGGCACCTATATCCTCGCCGAGACCGCCGACGGCGTGGTGATCGTCGATCAGCACGCCGCCCATGAGCGTCTGGTCTATGAACGGATGAAGGCGTCGATGGCGGCGGCCGGCGGCGTCGCCCGCCAGGGCCTGCTGATCCCCGAGGTGGTGGAACTGGATGGGGCCTCGGCCGAGCGCCTGGTCGACCATGCCGACGCTCTGGCCAGCTTCGGCCTGGTCATCGAGGCCTTCGGCGCCGGCGCCGTGGTGGTGCGGGAAATACCGGCTTTGCTGGGGGATGCCCCGGTGGCCGCCCTGGTCCGCGATCTTGCCGACCAGCTGGCCGAGGGCGGCGAGCCGCTGGCCCTGGAGGAACGCCTGGCGCGGGTCTGCGGCACCGCCGCCTGTCACGGCAGCGTGCGCGCCGGGCGCAGCCTCAACGCGGCGGAAATGAACGCGCTGCTGCGGCAGATGGAGGCGACGCCGCTGTCCGGCCAGTGCAACCACGGCCGTCCCACCCATGTGACGCTGTCGCTGGCCGATATCGAACGGATGTTCGGGCGGCGGTGATTACGCCGACGACCGCTTGGTCAGTTCGACGATCCCCATGCCGGCCGCCATCGCGACGACGAAGATGAACGGCGACAGGCCGCCATTGCTCAGCAGCACCAGGCTCGGCCCGGGACAAAGCCCGCCCAGGCCCCAGCCGAGTCCAAAGACGGCGGCGCCGAGGATCAGCCGGCCATCGATGCGCCGGCGATCCGGCAATTGAATGGCATCGCCGAGCAGCGCCCGCGGGCGTCGCCGCGCCAAAGCGAATGCCGGTGCGGCGACGGCGATGGCGCTGGCCATGACCAGGGCCAAAGCCGGATTCCACTCGCCGGCGACATCAAGAAAGGCCTTGATCCTGACCGGATCGGTCATGCCGGCGATGATCAGGCCGATGCCGAAGAGAAGCCCGGATAAGGCCGCGGTGATGGTTTTCATCCTGCGTTCTCCTCAGACGACATGGCGGGCGATAAAGACGGTGAGTCCCGCCACCGCCATGAACACCAGGGTTGCCACCAGCGATCGCGGCGACAGATTGGACAATCCGCAAACGCCATGGCCGCTGGTGCAGCCGTTGCCGATCCTGGTGCCGATGCCGACCAGCAGACCGGCGGCGGCGAGGATCAGCGGCGGCTCGAGATGGGTGTCCGGGATGGCGGCAAAACCCGCCAGCCGGGCCAGGATCCCGGCGGCCACCAGGCCGCCGATGAAGGCCAGGTTCCAAGGGGTCGCCGCCGGACGCAGGGCGCCGGCGAAAATGCCGCTGATACCGGCGACCCGGCCGTTGATCAGCAGCAATCCCGCCGCGGCAATGCCGATCAGCGCGCCGCCGGCGATGGCGTGAATGACTGCCTCCATGCGCATTCCTCCTGATTTTTGGTCTTGGCCAATCGGCGCTTTAACTGTCTTCCGCCATCGGCGCACAGAAGTTCCGGTAGAGGGCCTCCAAAACCTGGCGGGCCGGCGAACTGGCGATGGAATAAAAAATCGTCTGTCCGTCCCGTCGCGCCCTGACGATGCCGTCCTTGCGCAGCAGGGCCAGATGCTGGGACATGGCGGTGTCCCGGATGCCGACAAAGCGCGTCAGTTCGCCCACCGACCGCTCGCCGTCGATCAACCGGCAGACGATCAGCAACCGGTGCCGGTTCGCCAGCGACTTCAGCAATTCGCTGGCCCGCTCGGCGGCCGCCAGCATCGTCTGTGGTTCCATTTCCATCAGCGGAGACCCTCCCCGACGCAGCCGTGAATATATTCTTACTTGCGAAATTACGCAATAATGAAGAAACGCTTCTCATTGCGTCTCGGCGCTGGTGTTCATCGATCGGCGAGGAGGTTTTATCAAGTCGCTCCCCCGAGAATGACCCAAATTCCGAGCCGACGGGAAAACAGATTTTTCAACACCAAGATCACCAAGGACACCAAGGCGATGGTGCCGGTGGGAAAAGCCGTATCCACATCCTGCAGCGTCTTGGTGGACTTGGTGAAGCCCGCCTGCGGCGGGCGCTTGGTGGTTATCCACTCGGCTCGGTCGCCGACATATCGGCGCATCATTCAAAATGAGAACTGCTGATAATGAAGAGCCTTCCCGCGCCTTGGTTCCCGCCAACGCGATCTTGGCGGTAAAATGTATTATTCGGAGTTTTCCTGTGGAAATCTTCGCAACTCCAGGAAAGCGGCTTCGTTATGCAGCAAGGAGATGTTGAATGAATGGTCTACCCTTGCAGGGCAAGCGCGTGCTCGTCACCCAGAGCGACGAATTCATGGGGCCGGTTCTTTGCCGGGTGTTGTCCGGGCAAGGGGCGCAGGTGATCGCCGACACCTGCCCACTGGCCAATCCGGCGCTTCCCGCCGAAGTCGTCTCTCAGGCGGGGCATGTGGATGTGTTGGTCGCCAATCTGGCGGTGCCGGCGCCGACCACGCCCGTCACCGAGGTCAGCGAAGACGAATGGCGGTATGTCTTCGATCATCTGGTGCATCCCCTGCCGCGGCTTTTTCGCGCCGTGCTGCCCCAGATGATCGCCCGCAATTCCGGCAAGATCCTCGTCATGGGAAGCGCCGCGGCGCTGCGCGGCATGAAGCGCTGCTCGTCCTACGCCGCCGCGCGCGGGGCACAGCTGGCCTATGTCCAGGCGGTGGGGGTGGAGGTCGCGCCGCACAAGGTCCAGGTCAATGCCATCGCGCAGAATTTTGTCGACAATCCGACTTACTTTCCGGCAGAGGTTCAGGCCAACCCTGCCTTTCAGGAGCGTCTCAAACGCGAGGTGCCCCTCGGGCGCCTGGTTGACGCCGAGGAGGATGCCGCCTTCGCCGCCTATCTTTGCAGCGATGCCGCCAACTGTTTCGTGGGGCAGGTGTTTCCGATCTGCGGCGGCTGGGTGGGGCGCTGAGGACTTGATGCGGAATAACCGCATCAAGTCCGCGAAGCCCGAACGGCGCCTGAGCCCGCCGGAGCGGAGCGTAGGCGTCATATGCAACCCTTGGGACCTGGAGCGATTGTTTCGCTTCGGGTCCGAAGGCGACGATGTCATTCGTCTTGTGGCTTCAACCATTTTGACAACATCTTCCGCATCGCCTCGAAGCGCAGGGGCTTGCTGAGAAAATCGTGCATGCCCGCGTCCAGGCAAAGCTGGCGGTCCTCGTCGAAGGCATTGGCGGTCAGGGCGACGATGGGCGTTCCGGCATGACCGGGCAATGCACGGATGGCCCTGGTCGCGGTCAAGCCGTCCATGACGGGCATCCGCATATCCATGAGGATCAGGTCGTAGGACGTCGTGTTGGCCATAGCCAGGGCGACCTGACCGTTTTCCGCGTAATCGGCCTCAATTCCAAACTTGCTCAGCAAAAGCTTCAGCACATCGCGGTTTGTTTCTGAATCTTCGGCCACCAGGATACGGGTATTCGCAAAAACCGAGGCGGTCTGGACTTCCGGGGCTGCGGAGTCGGCCGCCGTATCCTGGGTGGCCGGCCGCAGCAAGGCGGAAAACCAGAACCGGCTTCCCTCTCCCGGAGTGCTGTCCACCCCAACCTCGCCCCCCATGAGCATGGCAAGCTGTTTGGTCAGGGCCAATCCCAGCCCGGTGCCGCCATATTGCCGGGTGGTTGAAATGTCGGCCTGTTCAAAGGGGGTGAATAACCGGGGTAAAACCTCCGGCGCCACTCCTAAGCCGGTGTCTTCGACCGCGACGCGCAGCTTCAGCTCCGCATCACACCGCGCCTCGAGGGCGGCACGGATGGTTACCGAGCCGTTTTGGGTGAATTTTATGGCGTTGCTCACATAATTGATAAGACACTGCCGCAGTCGCAAGGCATCGCCGCGCACCTGATCAGGAACGTCAGGGCCGACCTCGAGGCGCAATTGCAGATCTTTTTCATCCGCCAGAGCCAGGAATTGCTCACTCATTTCAGAAAGCAGGTTTCTCAGCGAGAAGTCCTCAGCGTTAACCGACAGCTTTCCGGATTCAATTTTCGACATATCCAGTACGTTGTTGATGATGCCCAGCAAATGATTGGCGGCTTGATCGATTTTCTTAAGCTTGTCTTTTCCCGCGTCATTCCCAACGTCCTGATACAGGCTCTCGGTAAAGCCGACGATAATATTCATCGGGGTGCGGATCTCATGGCTCATATTGGCCAGGAAGGCGCTCTTGGCTCGGTTCGCCGCTTCCAGACTGACCGACTTTGCCTCAAGTTGGCGGCTTAGGCTGGTAAGTTCATTGGTTCGCGCCTGCACCGCGGCTTCGAGCCCATGGCTTTGGTCTTGCAGCTTTTTGGCGAGATCAGCCGAAGTGTTAACCGCCTGCTCCGCTTCGACACGGAACAGTGCAAGCGCAACCATTATGTTCAGAGTGGCTGCGATAAAGAAATTAACGCTCCCCTCTGTGCCAACGTGCTTGCGACACTTTGATGGGTGTCGTTTAGTGAGCATGGCGCAGAGGCAGTGAGCAATGATGAATGCAATGAC
>DUZF01000244.1 GCA_013349665.1 Rhodospirillaceae bacterium
CTGGCGGCGGGCGACACCTTCCGCGCCGCCGCCGTCGAACAGTTGAAGGTCTGGGGGGACCGCACCGGCTGCCCGGTGATCAGCCGCGACCAGGGCAGCGACGCCGCCGGTCTGGCCTTCGACGCCCTGCGCGAGGCCGAGGCCCGCGGCGACGACCTGTTGCTGATCGATACCGCCGGCCGGCTGCAGAACAAGGCCGACCTGATGGCCGAGTTGCAGAAAGTCATCCGCTCATTGAAGAAGCACGATCCCCTGGCCCCCGACGACGTGGTCCTGGTGCTGGATGCCACGGTCGGCCAGAACGCCCACAGCCAGGTGGAGATTTTCAAAAGCATGACCGAAGTCACCGGCCTGGTGGTGACCAAGCTGGACGGCACCGCCCGCGGCGGCGTCCTGGTGGCGCTGGCGGAAAAATTCGCCCTGCCGGTGTTCGCCATCGGCGTCGGCGAAGGAGTCGACGACCTCAGGCCGTTCGACGCCAATGCCTATGCCCGCGGCCTGGTCGGCTTGGAGTAGATCAGGAACATCCTGCATCACACGTGATGTAGGATGTGACTGCGGCCGTTGAGGCCGCGGCCGAGTCGAGCTTGCGAGACGTGCGCGGAGCGCACAACCAGGCGGAGCCTGCGCCCGGCGAGGGCAAATTTAAGCCGTGATATTGAGGTAGGTGCCGCGGGGCGCGGCGCGATCCAGCACCCGGCCTTCGACATTGACATACTGGCGCTGGCTCCGGCTGTCGCCGGTCGTCGACTGTCCCGAGGCGCCATCGACGGCTTCGACGCCACGGGCGCGGGGTCCGCTGGAACTACGTATCCCAGTCAGCCCGGAAACCAGGCCATCAACCAATGCTGGAATACCGCTTAACGCCATTGGTAATTCCCTACTGCCGCCCCGGGCTTAAAACGAACGGATATTATAGCACCGCGTTTATCAGGCCGGTACTCATTTGGCTGTGATGGCCGTCACAGACGTCTAATGTTTTCCCCCGCAGCCGCAACCGCTTGTCACCGTCAGCGCGGCGACTCCGGGGAGTTCCTTGCCTTCCAGCCATTCGAGAAAGGCGCCGCCGGCGGTCGACACATAGGAGAATTTTTCCTCCACCCCGGCTTTGGCCAGGGCCGACACGGTGTCGCCGCCGCCGGCCACCGTCAACAGCTTGCCCTGCCCGGTGAGCTCGGCCGCCACCCTGGCGACGGCTGTGGTGGCGGCGTCGAACGGCGCCACCTCGAAAGCCCCCAGGGGCCCGTTCCACACCAGCGTCCGGCTGGCCTTGACCACAGCGACCATGGCTTCGACGCTGGCCGGACCGGCATCAAGGATCAACTGGCCTTCCGGCAGCTGATTTACCGGCACTATGCGGGTCGGCACATTCTCCGCCAGTTCGGTGGCCACCACCGCGTCGACCGGCAGGACGATGCGGCAGCCGGCGGCTTTCGCCTTGGCCATGATTTCGCGCGCCGTCTCGGCGAGGTCGTGTTCGCACAGGGACTTGCCGACGTCGATCCCCTGGGCGGCGAGGAAGGTGTTGGCCATGCCGCCGCCGATGATCAGCGAATCGACTTTGCGCACCAGGTTGCCCAGCAGATCAAGTTTGGTCGACACCTTGGCGCCGCCCACCACCGCCGTCACCGGCTTTTCCGGATGGTCCAGGGCCTTGCCCAAAGCCACCAGTTCGGCCTGCATCAAGCGGCCGGCATAGGCCGGCAGCATGCGGGCGATGGCCTCGGTGGAGGCATGCGCCCGATGCGCGGTGGAAAAGGCGTCATTGACATAGACATCGCCGAGGTCCGCCAGTTGGCGGGCGAACTGCGGATCGTTTTTTTCCTCCTCGGGATGGAAACGGACATTCTCCATCAGCAGCAGATCGCCGTCCTTCATCGCCTTGACCGCCTCGACGGCGTCAATGCCGATGACGTCGTCGGCCCAGGCCACCTTGCGGCCGCAGGCTTTGGCCAATGGCTCAAGCAACAGCTTCTGGCTGTATTTTTCCTCTCGTCCCTTGGGCCTGCCGAAATGCGTCAGGATGATCACCCTGCCGCCTTTTTCCGACAACTCGCGAAGGGTCGCCGCGGAGCGGTCGATGCGGGTGGTGTCGGTGACCTTGCCGTCCTTGGCCGGGACGTTGAGATCGGCCCGCACCACCACCCGCTTGCCGCGGGGATCGAGATCGTCCAGCGAACGGAACATGCCCGGTTCCTCCCTCAGTCCTCAGGTTATTTGGCGCCCGCCACATGGCGAACGAAGCGCAGCATGTTGCAGGTATAGCCGTATTCGTTGTCGTACCAGGTCACCACCTTGACGAAGGTGTTGTCCAACTGGATTCCGGCATCGGCATCGAAAATAGACGGCAGATTGCAGCCGCGGAAATCGGTGGAGACCACCTTGTCCTCGGTGTAGCCCAGCACACCCTTGAGCGGGCCTTCGGAGGCCGCCTTCATCGCCTTGCAGATGTCCTCGTAGGGCGCATCCTTCAGCAGTTCGACGGTGAGGTCGACCACCGAGACGTCCGAGGTGGGAACGCGGAAGGCCATGCCGGTGAGCTTCTTGTTGAGCTCGGGGATCACCTTGCCGACCGCCTTGGCGGCGCCGGTGGACGACGGGATGATGTTCTCGAGGATGCCGCGGCCGCCCCGCCAGTCCTTCGTTGACGGACCATCGACGGTCTTCTGGGTGGCGGTGGCGGCATGCACGGTGCTCATCAGGCCGCGCTTGATGCCCCAGTTGTCATGCAGCACCTTGGCCACCGGGGCCAGGCAGTTGGTGGTGCAGGACGCCGCCGAGACGATGGCCTCGCCGGCATATTTGGCGTGATTGACGCCATAGACGAACATCGGCGTGTCGTCCTTCGACGGCGCCGACTGGACCACCTTTTTGGCACCCGCCGCCAGGTGCTTCTGGCAGGACTCGGTGGTCAGGAACAGCCCCGTCGACTCGATCACCAGATCGGCGCCGATCTCGTTCCACTTCAGTTCGGCCGGATCCTTGACCGCCGACAGGCGGATCTTGCGACCATTGACCACCAGGGCGCTGCCGTCGACGCGGATGTCGCCCTGGAAACGACCATGCACCGAATCATAGGCCAGCATATAGGCGAGATAATCGGGATCGAGCAGATCATTGATGCCGACGATCTCGATATCGGCGAATTCCTTGGCGACAGCGCGAAATACCATGCGGCCGATGCGGCCAAATCCATTGATGCCGACGCGTACAGTCATGATGTCCTCCAATTCCCCGGGGCCGTGAAAATCCCATGGACAGCACCCATGCAACCCGTAAGATTTTCACCACAATTCAAACAGTTGGCGGACCGATTCACCTGATGTTTGGGCACCAAGCGTCAGGATCGGACCACGAGGGCTCCGCGACAGGCAAAACCCGCGGGCCCATGCAATTAAAAATTTGGCGATGTTCTTGCACAGTCTGCCGCAACATGCCAGTGCGAAACCGCCTGGCTCCTCCACAGCCTCGGACTTGTAGCAATCCTCGCCGCAGGATAGGCTGATTTCAGCCATCTGGCGTTGGGGGGGAAGACAGATGTTTCAGACTGCGGAATTGGGGCAGAAGGTATCCCGAGAGGATTTCGATCGCGTCTCCAACAGCCTGCGCACCGAACTGCTGGAGTTGCAGCAGGATCTGCGCAAAGCCGATTTTCCGGTGATCGTGGTCTTTGCCGGGGTCGACGGCGCCGGCAAGGGCGAATCGGTCAATCTGATCAACGAATGGATGGACCCGCGATGGATCGTCAGCCGTGCCTATACCACCCCCTCGGACGAGGAACGCGAACGGCCTGACGCCTGGCGGTTCTGGCGTGACCTGCCGCCGAAAGGCCAGATCGGCCTGTTTCTCAGCTGCTGGTACTCGCAGCCGATCCTCGACCACGTTCATGGCGAGATCAGCACCGCCCAGTTCGACCGCCATCTCGACCGCATTCTCGCCTTCGAGAAAATGCTGGCCGACGACGGCGCGCTGATTCTCAAATTCTGGATGCATCTTGGCAAGGACGCTCAGAAACGCCGCCTGAAGAGTCTGGAAAAGGATCCACTGCAGAGCTGGCGGGTCAACAAGCAGGACTGGAAGAACTGGAAGCTTTACGACCGCTTCACGGCGACCGCCGAGCGGGCGCTTCGCCGTACCGGCACCGGCCAGGCGCGCTGGGAGATCGTCGAAGGCGAGGACGCCCGGTTTCGCAGCCTGACGGTACTGACCACGCTGCGTGACGCCATCCGCGGCCATATGGACGATCGCGCCGCCCGTCTCAAGGTGATCGCCGAGGCACGGGCCCGGGCCTCGGCCCATCGCAATGCCGAACTGGCCAAGGTTCACGACGCCCGCGACACGATGGAAAAGGAGGCGGCGGCCGCTGCCAAGGACCCCGGCAAGAAAAAGAAGGTCAAAACCGTCGACCTGTCGAGTGACGGACAGATCCGCGGTTTGACCGTCCTGGACGCCATGGATATGACCCAGACCATGTCCAAGGACCAATATGGGCTGGCGCTCAAGAAGGCGCGGGCCGAACTGGCGATGCTGAGCCACCAGACAAGAGAGCGTGGCATTTCCACGCTATTGGTCTTCGAAGGCTGGGACGCAGCCGGCAAGGGTGGGGCCATTCGCCGCCTGACGGCCGGCCTGGACGCGCGCAACTACCAGGTCATTCCTTTCGCCGCACCGACCGACGAGGAACGGGCCCAGCATTATCTGTGGCGGTTCTGGCGCCACTTACCGCGGGCCGGACGGCTGCGGGTCTTCGACCGCAGCTGGTACGGGCGGGTGCTGGTGGAGCGTATCGAGGGATTTGCCCTGCCCGAGGAATGGATGCGGGCTTACGCCGAAATCAACGAGTTCGAGGAACTGCTGGTCCGGCACGGCACGGTGCTGGTCAAATTCTGGCTGCATATTACCAAGGAAGAACAATACCGCCGTTTCAAAGAGCGGGAGACCATCCCCTATAAGAGCTGGAAATTGACTGACGAAGACTGGCGCAACCGAGCCAAATGGGACGAATACACCATTGGCGTCAACGAAATGGTTGAACGCACCAGTACACGCGAAGCACCGTGGGTATTGGTCGAGGGAAATGACAAGAATTTTGCCAGGGTGAAGATCATTCAGGCGGTCTGTGATCATCTCCGACAAAGACTTGGATAAACGGCAAGACGCAACGCCACCACCAAATATCTGCCGAATCTTGCTGTCTTAGCGAAGACAAGTAAATGCACGCCTCGCGGGACAGTCTATACATTTTTTGCACTTCTTTTCCATTACCACTAGGACTTTGGTTATAGTGCTGTAGTTTTCATTTAACCCACCAGTCATGTTTTCTTTGGCCTCACAATGGGCCATACTTTGTTCTGTTACACGGCCGAAGAGCCGGACAGACCAAGACTGGAGGAGTGCGAAAACGAAAGGCAGGATGGGCCATGATCCCCCCAAGGATCAGGACGGGCCGTCCGCGGTAACATTAACCATCAGAATTCG
>DUZF01000318.1 GCA_013349665.1 Rhodospirillaceae bacterium
GCCGTCGACCCGGTACGCGCCGACGCCTTCTACGCCCGCATCCGCCACTACTGGCCGGGCCTGGCCGATGGTGCGCTGCGCCCCGGCTATGCCGGGCTCAGGCCAAAAATCACCGGGCCGGGCGAACCGGCCGCCGACTTCATGATCGAAGGACCAAAGGAGCATGGGGTCGCCGGCCTGGTCAATCTGTTCGGCATCGAATCTCCCGGGCTGACCTCCTCCCTGGCCCTGGCCAACCATGTGCTGGAGTTGCTGCCGTGATCGACCGACGGAGGTTTTCCCTGGGGCTTGGCTCCTGTCTGTGGGCGACGACGGCGACGGCCGAGGTGAGGATCAACGGCACGGTCATGCCGGAACCGTCGCGCATTCCCAAGAAGGACGTGCCCTTCACGCCGGTCGACCTGATCCCCAATTACCGGCAGATGATGCGCGAGATCGTCATTGAACTGGCCAATTACGGCCATCAGCGGAAAAACAATTTCATCGTCCTGCTGCGCAACGCCCCCGAACTCCTCATCAAGGAACGACGCGAGAACGAATGGGAACTGGCGCGCGATCCCGACGGCGTCAGCGCCGGTAAATACAAGCCGGAAGGCGCAATGTTCCGCCCATCGGTGGATGCCGTCGACGGCATCCTGCTGGACGGCCTGTTTGTCGGACGGGAAAAGGCCAATGCCCCGACCCTGCCGGCGATGACGGACTATCTGCTGGCGGCCGCCCGGCGTCTGGCCGGCGAAGGGCGCCGCCCGCTGAGCATCGAATATTGCGCCGACGCCAAGGGCAAGGCCGAGGCCCTGGCCAGAGCGGCCAAGAACGGCATCCTCAGTGTCGTCGCTCCCGACCCGCAACTGTTGGCCATCCCCTCCGGCCGCCCGGCCCAGGAAAATCCCGGCCATGTGTCCGGCCTCAAGCAGGCGCAGAATTTTCTGCCGATCCTCACGCCCGGTCCTTTCAAGGACCCGGCCGCCTGGCTCGCCGCCCTCGCCGACACCAACTATGACCTGCTGATCCTCGACCCGTTCTGGCCGGGACGCGGGTCCCTGACCGTCGCCGAAGCCAAGCAGTTGACCTACAAGCAGCTGGGAACACGGCGCCTGGTCATCGCCCTGCTGCCGGTCGGCCGGGCCGCCAGCGACCGCTTCTATTGGCAGGACGGCTGGCACCCCGGCGCCCCGCCCTGGCTGGCGGCGAAGGACGACGATCATCCGGGACAATACCATGTCAAATACTGGCTGCCGGAATGGAAGGCTATCCTCAGCCGTTACATCCAGGGACTGATGGACCTGGGGGTCGATGGCGTGCTTCTCGATGCCGCCGACGAATATCTCTATTTCGAGGACCTGACACCTCTGGAATAAGGTGTCATTGCCAGGCGGCCAGGGCGTCGCGCAGGCGCTGCCTGGCCAGGATGTCCTCCGGCGGCAGACCGAAGCGCAGCCAGCGCGGCGCCACGGCGAAAGGCCGCACGAGGATCCCCCGCTGGCCAAGATGCTCGTAAAGCGCCCAGGCGCGGGACGCGTTGACCAGGCGGAACAGCGGGGTACCGCCGATCACCGACAGGCCGAAACCGGTCAGCAGGCGGTCAAGCGCCGCCGCCTCGGCATCCAGCCGCCGGCGTGTCTCGGCAATCCAGGCCGTGTCGGCCAGAGCCAGCCGTCCGATGGCCAGTGCCGGACCACCCACCGCCCAGGGCCCGATGGCCGAGCGCAGCAGGCGAATCAGCGTCGGATCGCCGATGGCGAAGCCAAGACGCAGGCCGGCGAGGCCGAAGAATTTACCGAAACTTCGCAGCACCAGAAGTCCGGGGCGCACCTGCCCGGCCAGCGACAACTCGGGCTGACAGTCGGCAAACGCCTCATCGACCACCAGTAAGCCGCCGCGTTCGGCCAGACTGTCGGCAAGATCCAGCAACTGCCGGGAATCGTGACAGCGGCCATCGGGATTATTGGGATTGCCCACCACCACCACATCCGCTGCCGCGGCGTTCTCCAACGCCTCGCAGGGTTGCACCTGATGCCCGGCATTGGACCAGCAGGCGGCGTGTTCGCCATAGGTCGGACCAACCACCGCGACAGTGGAAAACGGCCTTAACCGCGGCAGCAGTTGGATCAGCGCCTGCGACCCGGGCGCCGTCGCCAGCTGTTCCGCGCTCGCCGCGCCGTAGGCATCGGCGGCGACGCCGCGCAACGCCAGTTCCAGGGCGCGGTCGGGCAACTTTTCCCACAGTGCCGGGTCCAGCGGCGGCAGCGGATAGGCAAACGGATTGACGCCCGTCGACAGGTCCAGCCAACCCGCGGCCGGACGCCCGAACCGCGCCTCGGCGGCGCCCAGATCGCCGCCATGAATCGGTAGGGCGAAGGGATCGGTCACCAAAGTCAACCTTTCATAGTACCGGTCAAGGGAACGGTCAGTTGGGATCAAACCAGAGTGTCATCTGATAATCGATGGTGATCTCATCGCCGGCCTGAATGTCCTGCGCGGCAGTGATATCTATCAGAAGCTCATCGATGTGGCGGTGGAAAACCGCATTGGGCGCATAGGAATGATTGAGCAGGCTGGTAAACCCCAGTGCGATCGCCGCCCGGCCCTCATGCTTGTAGAGGTCCTCTTCGACCGTGTCATGTTCCCACATGAAGACATAAGTGAAGATGACGGTCGGATCGACCGAACGGCGGTCCTTGCCGGGGATCAGCAGCACTGGTGAACGTTCAATCAGTTCCCCTGCCCTGATATCCTGCAGGGCGATTACCCCGCGACCTTTTCGCGCACCGAAGTCAACGACGCGTAGCAGCTTCCTTTCGTCACTGGCTCCCAACATGGCAGTTCGGCCTCCTTCTTGGCCAGCGGCGTTTTCAGGAAAAATACGACTGATCCGACAGTAGCGGGCCCCGGAAAGACCCGCAACACGGAATAAGCCGGGCACCGGGCGGTTGCTGAACGGCTTGGCGGAGGCGGCGGAAAACGGGCGTTTCCCGGGCTTGGGGGTACAATTCTTAAAACATTCGTAATTTTCGGCTTCAAATCCGCCCCCGGAAAGGGATAATTTGCATCCTTGGGGGCACCCCACTTTTGGGCAGCTAACAAAAGTATGGGGGGTCTGGGTTCGGTGAATGTGAACTGGCCGACAGTTTTAACCTGGCGGCGGGGGTATTTTCGGGAAGTGTCGATAGCCGGCGGTGAGCAACACAGATATTCACCGGGGCGTCGGTAGGCAGTTCCAGTTCGGTTGTTGGCTCGGACGGCGGATCTGCAAGAAATGAAACCCGGATGTTAGGCAGGGGGCGACCTTGGCGGAGTGGCCATTTTATTTTTCTCGCATCGTCGGCCGTCGGCTGAGTTTTCTGAAGCGCGCCTTTCCTGAGCGCCAGATCCTGGTGCGCGACAACGGCAAAATCCATTGTTTCAAGCTCAGCACCGTGCAGCAGTTGGCGGTTACCGCGTCCATTTCCGTTTGCGTCCTGTGGGCCATGCTGAGTACCGCCGCCTATCTCGACCGGGCCCAGCAACTGGCCTCCAAGCAGGATGAGATTTCCCAGCGGGCCCAGGAACTGGAGGGATTGAAGGCGAATTATCAGGCTGCCTTCGGGCGCCTCGACGAATTTCAGGACGTTTTTGCCAGCATCACCTGCGAGATCACCGATATCCAGGACAGCCTGCTCAGAATCACCGAACGCAGCGTCGCCCCAAAGCGCGGCGCCATCGTCGGCGCCATGCCGCGGCTCGATCCCGACCCCAGCGGCTGCCGCGTGACCACCGCCGGCCCGCCGGCACCGCGCGATCAGTCCGACGGCGTCGCCGGCGACACCCGACGGATCGTCGGTTCGTTGAAGGAGCAAGCCTCCCCCGATCGCGAGGTTCTGCGTAACCGGGTCGGCCAACTCGATCAGGCGCTCGACCGGCTCCGCGCCAGCCATGGCGCCTTCCTGCAGAACACCGCCAATCTGACGGCGCTCAAGATCGGCGAGTTGGAAAAGACCCTGGCCTCGGTCGGGGTCGATGCGCGCAATGTCGGTCATGACACCGACCGCCGTCAGGCCGGCGGCAGCTTCCATATGCTGTTCGGCAAGGGCGGACCGTTCATCGCCGCCAAGCATGGGGTCGCCCAGCCTGAAAACGTCGAATTCAACCCGATCGCCCTGTTCAACACCCATGCCGACCGCCTCGACAGTTTGACCACCGCGCTGCGCAATCTGCCGCTGGCGGCGCCCCTGGGCGAGTTCGAGATCACCAGCCCCTTCGGCTCACGCAATGACCCGATCAACGCCATGACCGGCATCCATGAGGGCGTCGACCTCGGTGCCCCGACGGGTACCCCGGTGGTGGCCACCGGCGACGGCGAAGTGGTCTGGGCCGGCTGGCGCGATCGCTACGGGCTGATGGTGGAACTTGATCACGGCATGGGCGTCCACACCCGCTATGCCCATCTTTCCAAGGGCCTGGTAAACGCCGGCGAGCGCGTCAAGCGCGGCGCCACCATCGGTCTGGTGGGCGAGACCGGCCGCACCACCGGCCCCCATCTGCATTACGAAGTGAGGATGGGTGACCAGGCGACGAATCCCATGAAATTCATCACGGCAGGGCAAAATGTTTTCAAGACGCAATAAGTCCGCCGTCCCTCCGGCAACGCCGTCGATCATCGGCACAGACTGCACGCTCACCGGCGACGTCGTCAGCCAGGGCGAGGTTCATGTGGACGGGCGCGTCAACGGTGACGTGCGCTGCGCGGTACTGGTGGTCGGGGAGAGCGGCTTCATCACCGGCGAAATCAATGCCGAAACCGTTCGGGTGCTGGGTTCGGTGACCGGCCAGATCCATGCCCGCGCCGTTGAATTGGCGAAAACCGCGCGCGTCGTCGGGGACATCGCTCATGAGAGCCTGGCGGTGGAGGCCGGCGCCTATGTGGAAGGACGGTTCAACCGTCAACCGGCGTCTCTGCCAGAAGCCCTTCCCCAGGACGCGCCGGCATTGCTGACCGCCGCCAACAGTGCCGATGCCGATGACCCGGAGTCGGTCGGCAAGGTCGTTCTGTTGGGCAATTAAGATTTTTCTTTTTCCGATCGGCTGGGCTGAGGCGACATCGTTCTTTTCGGTGGTCGCCATCGACGTGGCGCTGGCCGGAGACAACGCCCTGGTGGTGGGCATGGCCGCCGCCGGCCTGCCGCCGGCCTTGCGCACCAGGGCGGTGCTGGTGGGCATCATCGCCGCCACGCTGCTCCGCATCGTCTTTTCGGTATTCGTCCTGCAACTTCTGCAGGTGGTCGGGCTGACCGCCGCCGGTGGCCTGCTGTTGCTGTGGGTGGCGTGGAAGTTATGGCGGGAGGCCGCTCATCACCGCGAGACCGACCTGCCGACCGCCGCGCCGGGTGGAGGAAAAACCTTACGCCAGGCGGTTCTGCAGATCGTTGTCGCCGACGTGTCGATGTCGCTGGACAATGTCCTGGCGGTCGCCGG
>DUZF01000278.1 GCA_013349665.1 Rhodospirillaceae bacterium
TGCATGTCATCAACCCCTTCCGCGCCAGATGGATCGCCGACATCGTCGCCGCCCATCACCCCGGCGGCTCACTGGCCGGGCTGGCCGCCGTCGATATCGGCTGCGCCGCCGGCCTGCTGTCCGAGGCGCTTGCCGATCGCGGTGCCATCGTCACCGGCATCGATCCGGTGGAAAAATCGGTGCGCATCGCCGCGCGTCATGCGGCCGAGGACGGCAGGGCCATCACCTACCATGTCGGCACCCCGGAGATCCTGGCGGCCAAAGGGCTGCGTTTCGATGTGGTTTGCGCCCTCGAGGTGGTTGAACATGTGCCCGACCGGCCGGCCTTCTTCCGCACCCTGGCGTCGCTGGTGGCGCCGGGGGGGCTGTTGTTCGTCGCCACCATCAACCGCAGTTGGCGGGCGCGACTGGTGGCCATCGTCATCGCCGAGAAGCTTATGCGGCTGTTGCCGCGCAACACCCATCGCTGGGACTGGTTCGTCAAACCCGAGGAGGCCGACGCCTGGCTGGCCGCCGAGGGACTGCGCCGCATCGATCTGCGGGGCATGCGCTATTGGCCGGTGATCCACAAGGTGGCGTGGACGCGGGACCTCTCGGTCAATTGGGCGGCGGCCTGGGTTCGCCAGCCCTGATGGTTCGGTTCACGCCTCGCGGTGCACCGAGAAACCGGCGAAGGCCTGGTTGACCGGCATCACCTCGAGGATGTTGATGTTCACATGCCGGGGCAGGGCGGCCACCCAATGGATGCATTCGGCGATGTCGTCGGCCGACAGCGGCTTGATGCCCTTATAGACCGACGCCGCCTTGTCGGCGTCGCCCTTGAAGCGCACCAGCGAGAACTCGGTTTCGCACATGCCCGGCGCGATATTGGTAACCCGCACATTGCTGCCGAGGATGTCGTTTCGCAAATTTAACGAAAACTGCTCGACGAAGGCCTTGGTGCCGCCATAGGTGTTGCCGCCGGGATAGGGGTAGGCGCCGGCCACCGAGCCGATATTGATGATATGGCCCCGCTTGCGCTCGACCATGCCCGGCAATACGGCACGGGTGCAATACATCAGCCCCTTGATGTTGGTGTCGACCATCAGGTCCCAGTCGTCCAGCGAGGCCTTATGCGCCGGCTCCAGGCCGGCGGCGAGGCCGGCGTTGTTGACCAGCACGTCAATGGCGGCGAACTCGGCGGGCAGGCCGGCCACCGCCGCCGCCACCGCCCCGCGGTCCCGCAGGTCGAGCTGCAGGATATGCACCGGCACGGTCAATTCGGCCTTCAGCGCCTGCAGGCGGTCGGCGCGCCGGGCGGCGATCACCAGTCGCGCCCCGTCGGCGGCGAAGCGCCGGGCGGTGGCGGCGCCGAACCCTGAGCTGGCGCCGGTGATGAACACGGTGGAGGCGGAGAGGTCGGTCATTTATGCGGCTCCGTCGGTTTCTTCGGGGTCCAGGCGCCTTCGCGCTGCAGGACCAGATGCGGTGGCGGTGAAAAGGCGTTCTGGATGGTCCAGATATAGACGGTATAGGGTCCGAACGGCTTGGTGGTGGTGGCGTTGTGCTCCTTGACCAGAGCGTCGGTGACCACCCGGAATTCGCCCTCGACGCTCAGCCCCATGGTGGTGGCGGTCTGCGCGTCGCCGGGCTTCATGGTGTTGCCGGTGACGGTCACCCGCCCGTCGGGCGAGGCGCGCACCATGATGATGATGGCGTTGCGGCGTACGAAGGTCACTTCTTCGCTGGCGGTGAGATGGCCTTCGCGCTGGTATTCCACCTTGAACCGTCCCTGGCCGAGCGATTCCACCTTCTTGAAATGGGTGTCGCGCTCGAGGTCCTTCATGATGCCGGCTGTCTTTTCGGCGACTTCCTCGGGTTTCAGGCGATGCTCGACGATATCGCGGTACAGCGGTGCCCAGATCAGATCGCCGAAGAAGGCGAGGCCGAAATCACCGTTGCGTCCAAGACGAACCTCGGCCTTGAACTTGTCCGGCAGATAGCAGGCCGCCAGCAGCGCCGCCAGCAGCGCCGCCAGGACCAGGACCTTCACTCCAAAAGCTTGGCCGCGACCCATAGTTCTTCCATTTCCTCAAGGCTGGCCTCGGCGGGGGTCCGCCCCTGGCCGGCCAGCGACTGCTCGATATGACGAAACCGTCGCTCGAACTTGCGATTGCAGGTCCTAAGCGCGCTTTCCGGATCAATCTTCAATTTGCGCGCAAGATTGACGCAAGCAAAGAGAAGATCGCCGACTTCGTCTTCCAATCGATGTTGATCCGCCCCCTGGGCGATTTCTACCCTGACCTCGTCGATTTCCTCGGCGATCTTGTCAAGCACCTGGACCGGCTCCGGCCAGTCGAAGCCGACCTGGCCGGCGCGGTTCTGCAGCTTGAGCGCCCGGGTCATGGCGGGCAGGGTGGCGGTCACCCCATCCAGCACGCCGCCGGACCGCTCGGCCCGCTTGTGACGTTCCCATTGCACGGTCTGGGCGGCGGCGTCGGCCACTTTGGCGTCACCGAAGACGTGGGGATGGCGGCGTTCCATCTTGTCGCAGATGCCAGCGGCGATGGCCTCGAAATCGAAGGATCCTTCCTCGCTGCCCATCTGGGCGTAGAACACCACCTGGAACAGCAGATCTCCCAGTTCGTCCCTCAGTTGGACGCGGTCGCCGGTTTCGATGGCCTCGACCACCTCATAGGCTTCCTCGATGGTATGCGGGGCGATGGTGTGGAAACTCTGCTCGAGGTCCCAGGGGCAGCCGCCGTCGGGAGCCCGCAGGCGGGCCATAATGGTGAGCAGACGGTCGATGGATCGCATGGCCCCAGGATGACGGTCTAACCCGTCCAGCGCAAGCGCCGGCATTTACCCGTGATCAAGATCCGGGTCGTCGGCAAGGCGGAAGCAGTTGACCAGAGACAATGTCGGACCGCCGGGATTGATCTCATAGGTTAGAACCCCCGCCATACCCTCGGCGGGTTGGCATTTGAGGAAGTTCTCCGGACGGATGAAGACATGGTTGGCACCGTCATGAACGGCCCAAAGGGAACCTGTCCAATGGCTGACGGTACCCCGACCAGCAATGCGCATTCCGTTTTGACCATCCGTTTTTTACCCTGTTCGGCACTATGCCGATGCCATCCCGGTCGGGCAAATCCGCAAAAGAGGTGGAGCCGGAGGTCAGTTGGACAGGCGCAGATTGGTCAGTGAATTGCCGATGGTGGTGAAATGCGCCTGTAGGGTTGTCACGTTCGAAGCATAGTAATAATTGCCGGAACCGGTGCCGTTGCCGATCGAGGTGCCGGCGCAATAGGAAATCGCCGGGACATAGGAGGTCGGCAACGCCGTGCCGTCATTGAAATAAATCGAATAGATGGTCACGCCATTGGCGCGCAGGGCGTCGCAGACGGCGGATTCCTGCATGTCCGCCAGCATCAGCGAACTGCTGGCGTTGATCAGCTGATTGTCCGCTGACTTGCAGCCGGAGGTGAGGTTGTTGTTGGCGGCATAGGTGGCGGTGGAACAGGCCCCCGTGGTCGAGCCGTTGGTATTGCCGAAGCCGTTATAGGCACTGGTCATTTCGGGGATGCCGTCGGTCATCAGGACCACCACCTTCTTCCAATGGACGTAGGGCGCCCGGTTTGAACAGGCGGTGGCGGCGGTCGACCAGCAATAGCCGTTGCCGAAGGGACCGCTGGGCGACAGCACCCGATAGGCCCAGGCGACGCCGATGGCGCCCATGGTGCCGCTGCCGCCGGCATTGGTCATCGCCGAAATGGCGGAGGTAACGCCGGCCTCGCTGTTGGTCAGAGGCTGAACGGCGCCCGGGCAGCCGCCCGATCCGTTCCATTGCTGCAGGGTATTGGCGACCGAGGTTACCGCGGTGTCGAGATCGGCGGCCACCAGGCTATAGACCGGCGTGCCGCCCGAGGTGGCGGTGGCGGAATAACCGGTGGTTACCTTGGCAAAGGTCGAATAGCGCTCGACCACGCAGCCGCTCAGCCCGGCCGCCGAGCCGAAGACCATGGCATGGGCGTAGGATCCGGGATTGACGGCGCCGGTAAAGGGAATCACCGACACCCGCACGGCGGCGTTGTTGGTCTTGGCGCTGCCATAGACGGTGTCTGCCAGGGCCTGCGCGGCGTTCTTGATGGCGGTCATATTGCTGCTGGAAATCGACGCCGTGTTGTCCAGCACCAGGACCAGGTCGAGGCCGCTCACCGAGCGCAGCGCTGTCCCCGAGGCGGTGACGGTGAGGGACGTCACGCCGGCGATGGCCATGAACGAGGTGCTGACGGTGGCGCTGGCGGAAACCAGCACCGACTGCCCTGATATACCGATCACCGGGGTGGTGACGGTGACGCCGTGACCGTTGGGCAGATTGGCCGTCATCATGCTGTTGGCCACAGCCTGCATCTGCGTCGACACCGAAGTGGCGTTGGGGCTGTCGGCGCCCACCGCCAGGGCCGCCGCGTCGACCGCGTTCTGCAGCCGGGTCTTGAGGGAATAGGCGCTGGCCAGGTCGACGGAGACCCCGGTGGCCATCACCAGGACCGTCGCGGAAATAGCGGCGATGACGGCAATATTACCCTGCTGCTGAGTCGAGAATTTTCGACACAAGCTGCCGATCACCGTAAATAATGACTTAAACAACATCGTCGCCTCCGGAGTATCAGCAGGGTCTGGGGACCGACACCACCGTCCGCGGAATACTGTAGGCGGTGGCTGTATAGGTCTGAGACCCGAGAATCGCTCCGGTAATATTAGGCGTATAACTGTAGACCACAGTGACGATGATCATACTTCCCAGGGTAGAATTTGACGTGGTCAGGGCAGGGGAGCCGTTGATGGCGGCGGTCACCTGGGCCGCCGTCGGCGGGTTGGCGCCGGCGGTGCATTGCCAGGCCTGGGTGGGGACACCGCTGGCGTTGAGGGTGACGCTGACGACGCTCAGCGACGGATTGCTGGAACTGTTCGGCAAGGGGGCGATGATGGTTCCGGCGGCGGTCAGCAGATCGGCGAAACCGCTGGCATTGGCGAAGCCGCCGGCAGTGTAGCGGGCGACCAGATCGGCGACCGATTGGGCGGCCATGGTGGTTTTGGCGCTGGCCATGGAAAGCTGCATGAGTTGCGCCATACCCAGCCAGAAGGCCAGCATGATCGGCAGCACCATGGCGAATTCGGTGGCCGCGATACCCGACTGGTTCCGCCGGAAGCTCGACATCAGAAGGGCTCGTTCTGGATGATGACGGTGTAGACGAAGGCGACACCGTTATTAACCCCGGATCCGAGAAAATAGCCCAAACCCGGTGTTATAAAAGAATAATTATAGGCCACGCGGATGGTGACGATGCCGCCGCTGCCGCCGGTGTCGAAGCAATTATTGGTGGGATTGCCGTGGATATCGAACGCCGGTGTCCAGGCGGTATTGGCGGCGGCGAAACTGTTATAGCTCCTGACGTCATAGG
>DUZF01000239.1 GCA_013349665.1 Rhodospirillaceae bacterium
GTCGCATAGGGAACCGCGAAGAATTTCGATCATCGGCAGCGGCAGGCGCTCTTCGCCGACCAGGGCGGTGTAACTGCCCTGCAGGACCTTCATGCGGACAATGGCCTCGTCGGCCGCCGTCGCCATCGGAATGCGCCCCTGCAGCAGGGAGGCCAAGGTCGCCCCGAAGGAATAAACATCGTCGGGGGGGGAACCGCTACCGCGGCCGGCCGGATTGGCCAAGGCCGATTCGATCGGTTCGAAGATGACCGGCTGCTCAAACGCCGGCGGCACCGTCGCGCAGTCGCCAAGGACCACGCGATCCTTTTCCACCGTGGCATAGAAAAGGTTGCTCGGCCGGATCGCCCGGTGGACCAGACCCTGACCCTTCAGCACCTTCAAGGCGGCGATCAGCGGTACGACGACCTTGCGCAAGGCGTCGGCGTCGTCCATGCGTTTGAACTCGTTGGCCCCCAGGGCAACCACCCGCCCCCCCATCGGCCGCTCGTAGATGATGGCCATGACCTTGCGGCCCGCCGGCGGCCAATCCACCACGCCCCATTCGACCAGAACCATCAGGCCGGGACATTCGATGCCCTTCAGCGAACGGAAAACCTGCATCCGCGCCGGATAGCCGGGACGGACGATCAGTGCGAACAGCGATCGTGGATTGTCGCGGCGTTCCTCGACGACGAAGGCCTGGGCATGCGGCGTCGCCAAGTCGGGCAGCGGCGACCCCAGCATGATCGAAAACCGATCGCGCAGGGTAACGGTCCCGCTGGACGCTTTCTGCGGCTCATTGGCCATGGCAACAAACCTTATACACCCCTCGCTTATAAGCGATGGTACTGGTCGGCCGCCCCTTACTCAAGCAGCGCGGTTCAACGGGCGAAAGGATCGTGTACGAGGATGGTGTCTTCACGCTCGGGACTGGTGGACAACAGCGCCACCGGAGCCTCGATCAGTTCCTCGATACGGCGCACATATTTGATCGCCGCCGCCGGCAACTGCACCCAGGAGCGGGCACCGCGGGTGCTTTCCGCCCATCCGTCGATACTCTCGTAGATCGGCTCGACCTCGGCCTGGCGGGCCATCGAGGCCGGCAGATGATGCAGCACCTCGCCCTTGCAACGATAGCCGGTGCAGATCTTCAACTGGTCGAAGCCGTCCAGGACATCCAGCTTGGTCAGCGCGATGCCGTCGAGGCCGCCCACCTTCACCGCCTGACGCACCAGCACGGCGTCGAACCAGCCGCAGCGCCGCCGCCGCCCGGTGACGGTGCCGAATTCATGGCCGCGGTCGCCGATCAGATTGCCGATGTCGTCGTCCAGTTCGGTGGGAAACGGTCCCGAACCGACGCGGGTGGTGTAGGCCTTGCAAATCCCCAGGACATAGCCGACCTGCCCCGGACCGACGCCGGAGCCGCTGGCCGCCTGGCCGGACACGGTGTTGGACGAGGTGACGAAGGGATAGGTGCCGTGATCGACATCCAGCATGGCGCCCTGAGCACCTTCGTAAAGGATTCGCCGGCCGGCGCGCCGCGCCTCTTCCAGCCGCCGCCAGACCACATCGGCAAAGGGCAGGATACGGGGCGCCACCTCTTTCAACTGGGCCAGCAGGTCGTCCCCTCCTACCTCGGCCATCCCGAGCCCGCGCAACAAGGCGTTGTGATGCGCCAGCAGGCGCTCGATCTTCATCTCCAGCACGGCGTCGTCGTCGAGGTCGCAGACGCGGATGGCGCGACGCGCCACCTTGTCCTCATAGGCCGGACCGATGCCCCGCCCGGTAGTGCCGATCTTGGCGGCGCCGCTGGCCTCCTCGCGGGCGCGATCGATATGCCCATGCAGCGGCAGGATCAGCGAGGCGTTTTCCGCCAGCTTCAACAGCTGGGGGGTGATGACCACGCCCTGTCCGGCGATGCGTTCAATCTCGCTCAGCAGGGCCCAGGGATCGACCACCACGCCGTTGCCGATGATCGACAGCTTGCCGCGCACCACCCCGGAGGGCAGCAGCGACAGCTTATAGGTGACGCCGTCGACCACCAGGGTATGACCGGCATTATGGCCGCCCTGAAAGCGCACCACCACATCGGCCCGCTCGCTGAGCCAGTCGACCACCTTGCCTTTGCCTTCGTCGCCCCACTGGGCGCCGACCACCGCAACATTGCCCATCGCTTGAACCCCTAAGCCGGAACCACCTGATTGTCCTTCAGCACATGACCGCACCCCAGACGACGGGCCTCGGCGGCCGCGTCGGCCATCGCCGCGAAACCGGCCACCGTCACCCAGCCCTCGGCGCGCAGGCGCGCCGCCGTCGGCCCCGGCGTACCGGCCGGCAGGAACAGACGCCGGGGCGCCGTCGGACCAGGCAGGGCCTCCAGCACCGCATCCATGAACAAGGTGGCGCCGGTGGCCTGTTCGCCATTGGCCAGGTAGCGGCCACCACGCCCGAGTTCGCCCGACCAGTGGCGGGCGAAAATGGCGAAGGCGATGCCGGTATGATATTCGAAACCGCGGTTTTCCACCGGATCGATGGTGAGGATAAGGTCCGGCGCGGCCGCCCGCACCAGCCCCACCACCTCGGCCAACTGACGCACCAGCAGGTCGGCGGCCGGCGGCAGGGCCAAAGCCGACAGCCTCGCCAGGGCGCTGTCGACGGGACCGACGGCATTGACCAGGCTGCCCAGCAACGGCGCCGCGGCACCGCCGAGAGCGGCCACGGCGGCGGCGTCCTTGCGGTCCAGGGCGTCGCGCAAGCCATCGGGAAAATCAGCGCCGACGATCAGCCCGCCGAGGGTCGGCAGGCTGAGATCGACGCTGACCTCCCGCATGCCGAGATTGATCAGCGCCTGGGCGGCAAGGGTGATGACTTCGGCATCGGCCGCCGCCGCCGCCGGTCCGATCAGTTCCACACCGGCCTGGGCAAACTGGCGCTCGGGACGCAACTGGCTGCCCTTCACCCGCAGCACCTGACCGGCATAGGACAGGCGCAACGGACGCGGCGCCTTGGCCAGGCGGGTGGTGGCGATGCGGGCCACCTGCGGGGTGATGTCGGCGCGTACCGCCATCATTTTCTGGCTGACCGGGTCCATGACGCGAAAGCTGTAGGCGCCGGTGACGGCGCCGCCGCCGGCCAGCAGGCTTTCCTCAAACTCGATCAGCGGCGGCTTGACCTGCTGGTAGCCGTGGGCGGCGAAGGCCGACAACAATCGACCAACCACATCCGCCTCATGGGCGGCGGCGGGCGGCAGGACATCCCGAAGCCCGGCGGGCAACAGGGCACGGTCGGCGAAATCGTTCATCCGCTAGCCAGTACCCGGTTTGCCGACGTCGGGCAATCAGAAACGCAAGGGCTTGGCCATCACCACATTGGGTATGGCGCGCACCTTGTCGAGAAGCCCGTCAGCCACCGGCTGATCGACCTGGATCAGGGCGATGGCATCGCCGCCGGCTTCCGAGCGTCCCAGATGGAAGGTGGCGATGTTCACCCCCGCCTCGCCCAGCACCGTGCCCAGGCGGCCGATGAAACCGGGTTTGTCGTGGTTGGTGACATAGAGCATGTTGCTGCCCAGTTCGGCTTCGATGGGAATGTCCTTGATGGAGACGATGCGCGGCTTGTCGCCGCCGAACAGGGTCCCGGCGACGCCGCGGGTACGGCCGTCGAGGGTTACCGTCAGGCTGATCAGCGTATGGTAATCGCCGGACTTTTCGTTCTTGGTCTCGGTTATGGCGATATCGCGGTCGCGGGCGATGACCGGGGCGTTGACCATGTTGACCGATTCGACGAAGGGCTTCAGCAGGCCTTCCAGCAGGATGGCGGTCAGCGGCCTGGTGTTCAGTTCGGCGACCTGACCCTCATAGGCGATGGACACCGCGGTCAGGCCGCGTTCGACCAGTTGCCCGGCGAAGCTGCCCAGTTGATGGGCCAGCGTCATATAGGGCCGCAGCTTGGGCGCGTCCTCGGCCGATACCGATGGCATGTTGATGGCGTTGGTGATGGCCCCGTTCAGCAGATAGTCGGACATCTGCTCGGCCACCTGCAGGGCGACGTTCTCCTGCGCCTCGTTGGTGGAAGCGCCGAGATGCGGCGTGCAGATCACTTTTTCCATGCCGAACAGCGGGTTGCTCTTGGCCGGTTCCTCGGCGAAGACGTCGAAGGCGGCACCCGCCACATGGCCCGACTCGATGGCCGCCTTGAGATCCGCCTCGACCACCAGGCCGCCGCGGGCGCAATTGATGATGCGCACCCCCTTGCGGGTCTTGGCCAAGGCCTTGGCGTCGAGAATATTGCGGGTCTGCTCGGTCAGCGGCGTATGCAGGGTGATGAAGTCGGCGCGCGCCAGCAGTTCGTCCAGTTCGACCTTTTCGACGCCGAGATCGGCCGCCCGCTCGGGCGACAGGAAGGGATCGAAGGCCACCACTTTCATCTTCAGGCCCATGGCGCGGTCGGCGACGATGGAGCCGATATTGCCGCAGCCGATGACCCCCAGGGTCTTGTTGGTCAGCTCGGCACCCATGAATTTCGATTTTTCCCATTTGCCGGCATGGGTCGAGGCATTGGCCTGGGGAATGTCGCGGGCCACCGCGAACATCAGCGCGATGGCATGTTCGGCGGTGGTGATGGAATTGCCGAAGGGGGTGTTCATCACCACCACGCCGCGCGCCGTCGCCGCCGGCGTGTCGACATTGTCGACGCCGATGCCGGCCCGGCCGATCACCTTGAGATTGCCGGCGGCGGCGAGGATGTCGGCGGTGACCTTGGTGTTGGAGCGGATCGCCAGGCCGTCGTAACCGCCGATGATGGCTTTCAGCTCGTCCGGTGTCAGCCCGACCTTGACGTCGGTGTCAACGCCACGGTCCTTGAAGATCTGGACGGCGGCGGCGCTCAGCTTGTCGCTGATGAGAACTTTCGGCATGACGGATACCCCCCCTTGGTGGACGCTTGGAGTCCAAGCGTCGGCATCGGATCAGTGGCGGCCGGGGCACACTCCCCGGCCGGCCATTACGGCGAACGGATTTAGACTTTCGCCGCGAACTCGGCTTCGACCTGGGCGAAAGCCCAGTCCAGCCAGGGCGTCAGTTTTTCGATGTCGGCGGTTTCGACGGTCGCACCGCCCCATATACGCAGTCCCGGCGGTGCGTCGCGATAGGCGCCGATATCCAGGGCCACGCCTTCCTTTTCGAGGAGGGTGGCGATCTTCTTGGCCGCCGCCGCCTGGTCGTCGGCCGACAACTTGGCGAAGAACGGCGCCTTGACCACCAGGCAGATCGAGGTGCAGGAGCGGATCTTGGCATCCTCGGCGAGGAACGCCGCCCAGGACGACTTCGCCACCCAGGCCTCGAGCACCTTCAGATTGGCCTCCGAGCGCTTGATCAGCCCTTTCAGG
>DUZF01000164.1 GCA_013349665.1 Rhodospirillaceae bacterium
TGGTAGCGGAGGAGGGACTTGAACCCCCGACACGCGGATTATGATTCCGCTGCTCTAACCAGCTGAGCTACTCCGCCGCAAGGCTTGGAACGGCGTTTATTAAAGAACCGTCCGCCGCGAGTCAAGCGGAGCGGGCGATCCAACCGCCGCCCAGCACTCTTTCGCCCCGATAGAATACGCAGGCCTGCCCTGGCGCCACGCCCTCCTCGGGACGGTCGAACTCCACCAGCGCGCTGTCGCCGGGACCGAGGGTGACTTTGGCCGCCACCGGCTCGCGGGTCGAACGGACGCGGGCCTGCACCGGTTCGGCCGGCCCGGCCGGCCCGCCAAGCCAATTGACCCCGGTCAGGGAGATCCGCCGGCAGGCCAGCGCCGCCTTGGGGCCCACCACCACCCGGCGGGTGGCGGCATCGATGCGCAGCACATACAGCGGCGGTCCGCCGCCCAGTTTCAGGCCGCGGCGCTGGCCGACGGTATAATGCAGGACGCCGTCATGGGTCCCCAGCACCCGCCCCGCCTCGTCGACGATCTCGCCCGGCAGGGCGGCCTGGGGATTGAGGCGCCGCAGCAACGAGGCGTAGTCGCCATCGGGGACAAAGCAGATGTCCTGGCTGTCCGGCTTGGCGGCGACCGCCAGCCCGAAGCGCTGGGCGATGGCCCGCGTCTCCTCCTTGCCGGCCATGCCGCCCAGTGGAAACCTCAGGTAATCCAGTTGCTCGCGGGTGGTGGCGAACAGAAAATAGCTCTGGTCGCGGCTGTGGTCGGCGCCGCGCAGCATCATCGCCCCCTGCCCGTCCTCGGTGCGGCGCACGTAATGGCCGGTGGCCAGGGCCTCGGCACCCAGGTCGCGCGACACCGCCAGCAGATCGCGGAACTTCACCGTCTGATTGCACAAGACACAGGGGATCGGCGTCTCGCCTCGCTCATAGGAGGCGGCGAAGGGCTCGATGACGTCGCGGCGGAAGGTGCTTTCGAAATCGATCACATAATGGGGAATGCCCAGGCTGTCGGCGACGCGCCGGGCATCGTGGATATCCTTGCCGGCGCAGCAGCTCTTGGCGCGGCCGACGGCGGCGCCATGGTGATAGAGCTGCAGCGTCACCCCCACCACCTCCCATCCCTGCTCGAGCAGCAGGGCCGCGGTGGCCGAGGAGTCCACACCGCCCGACATGGCGACGACGATGCGCTTGCCCATCAGGATACCGTCAGCCGGTTGTCAACGGTTAAGGGCGAGGCCGGCGTCCCAGAAGGCGGTCATCAGCCGCACCGCCCGGCCAAACTGTTCCTGCAGGGCGGGAAAACGACCGGGGCCGCCACGCAGGGCCAGCAGATGGTCGAGTTGCGCCAGCTGGGCATCGGCGATGCGGCGATAATCGGCACCCGCATAGAGGTCGACCCAGGCACGATAGGGATTGTCATCCAGGGTCTCGGCATATTCGGCCTTCATCCAGACGGCGATTTCGCTGAATCCGATGACACAGGGCGCCAGGGTCACATGCAGATCCAGCAGGTCCCCGGCCACACCGCGCTCGAGCACATAGCGGGTATAGGCGGTGGTGGCGCCGGTCTCGGCCATCTGGCCCATTTCTTCCGCCGTCAGGCCCCAGTCGTGGCAGTATTTGAGATGCAGCCCCATCTCGTCGAGGATTGCCGCCATGCCGGCCGCCGCCTGGCGCAGATCGTCCAGATTGTCGCTTTTGAACACCGCCAGCCCATAGGCCCGCGACAACTGCACCAGGAACAGGTAATCCTGGCCGAGATAGCGGCGGAAGGCTTCCTCTCCCAGCCGGCCGTCACCCAGCCGGCGCAGAAAATCATGGCGCGCGAAGGCGCTCCATTCCTCGGGCGCCGCCGCCTTGAGGCGGGCGAACAGGGTTTGCGGGTTGTCCTTCATGGCTTCACTTTTCCGACATCATATTGCGGGTCCCGGCCGGCAACGCCACCACCAGCCCGTCGAGCTCGCGGGTCATGATGATCTGGCAACCGAGACGCGAGGTGCGGCTGAGGCCGAAAGCCAGATCCAGCATGTCCTCCTCGTCGTCGCTGGGAGCAGGGAGCCGCTTGAACCACTCCTCGGCGACGATCACATGACAGGTCGAACAGGCCAGCGAGCCTTCGCAGGCGCCTTCGAGATCGATCTTGTTGCGGTGCGCGATCTCCAGCACCGACAGCCCTTCGGGTGCCGCCACTTCGCAGGCGGTTCCGTCGGAACGAATGAACGTCATTTTCGGCATGCGACGCCTTTCCAGCCACTATCTTTGCCGCATGGAATAGCGCCCCCGGCCGCGCTCGGCAAGCGGTTCACACGTGGAAGGATTCACCGCAGCCGCAACGCCCCTTTTCGTTGGGATTGCGGAAGACGAAGCCGGTCTGCATCTTGTCCGCCACGTAATCCAGTTCGGTGCCGAGAATGAACATCGTCGCCCGCGGATCGATGAGGACGGTCACGCCCTGGGTTTCCACCACCTCGTCCAGGGGATCCCGGGCTTCGGCGAATTCCAGCTTGTAGGACAGGCCCGAGCAGCCCTTCGGACTGACCCCGATGCGCAAGCCGACCGACGGCTTGTCATGGCGGGCCATCAGGGACCTGATGTGCTCGGCCGCCGCCTCGGTCACCGTCAGGGGAGCCATCCGTTCACGCGTCGTCATTTTACCTCCGTCAATAGCAGCCGGTTCAATTGCCGGCCCAGGTCTTCACACGGGTGTCGATGCCCTCGCGGAACATGCCCCATAACGGGCTGCGCTCGCGCAGACGGGACACCGCATCCACAATATGGTCGATGGCATAATCAACCTCGGCTACAGATGTCGTGCGGCCGAGGCCGATTCGCAAGGAGGCGAAGGCGAGTTCGGCATCGACGCCCAGCGCGCGCAGCACATAGCTGGGTTCGGTGGAGGCCGAACTGCAGGCCGATCCGGCGGCGACGGCGATGTCCTTCATTTCGGCCAGCAGGCGCTCACCCTCGACATAGCCGAAGCTGACATTGAGATTGCCGGGGATGCGCCGGTCCAAATCGCCATTGACCTCGACATGCTTGAGGCGCCCGACCAGTCCGTCCAGCAACCGCGCCCGCAGGCCGGCCAGGCGCAGGGCCTCGGCCGGCATTTCCACCGCCGCGATGCGGCAGGCCTCGCCGAGACCGACGCAGAGCGGCGTCGCCAAGGTGCCAGAACGATGGCCCCGTTCCTGGCCGCCGCCCAACATCATCGCCTGCAGCCGCACCCGTGGGCGGCGGCGCAGAAACAGGGCGCCGATGCCTTTAGGCCCATAAAATTTATGCCCCGAGATGCTCATCAGATCGATATTCATGGCGTTCACATCCAACGCCATTTTGCCCACCGCCTGCGCCGCGTCGGTGTGGAAGAACACCCCGCGACTGCGGCACAGGGCGCCGATCTCGGCCAATGGCTGGATCACCCCGATTTCGTTGTTGACCGCCATCACCGACACCAGCACGGTCTGCGGACCGATGGCGGCGGCCAGTTCGTCAAGGTCGATCAGCCCCGAGGGCTTCACCCCCAGGCGGGTCACCGAGATCCCCTCCTCCTCCAGCTGACGGCAGGAATCGAGGACGCATTTATGCTCGGTGACGACGGTGACGATGTGGTTTTTCTTCGCCTTGTAGAGCCGCGCCACCCCCTGCAGGGCGAGATTGTTTGATTCGGTGGCGCCGGAGGTGAAGATGATTTCCTTCGGCTCGGCACCGATGATCGCCGCCACCTGCTCGCGGGCCTGCTCGACCGCTTCCTCCGCCGCCCAACCGAAGGCATGCTGGCGGGAATGCGGATTGCCGAAAGTTTCGGTGAAAAACGGCAGCATCGCCTCCACCACCCTCGGGTCGCAGGGGGTGGTCGCCTGGTAATCGAGATAGATGGGCAGTTTCAACCCCATGCCTGAACCTCGCGCTTTGCCGCCGCCACCCCCGGTAGGGCCAGGAAGGCATCAACGAAGGCATCAATATCGCTCTTCCGGCTGCTCCAGCCAAGGCTGATGCGGATCGCCGCCTGTGCCAGCGGCCCGGCCCCCATGGCCTCGAGCACATGGCTGGGCGCCACCGACCCGGAGCTGCAGGCGGCACCGGCGCTGACCGCGACCCCGGCGAGGTCCAGCGCCATCACCGCGGTCCTCGCCGTCAGGCCGGGCACCGCCAGGCAGCTGGTGTTGGTCAGGCGCTCGACCGCGGCGCCGAACACCACCAGTGACGGACAGGCCGCCCGCAGCGCCGCCTCCATCCCGTCGCGCCAGACGGCCAGGCTCGCGGCCAGGCCCGGGGCCCCGCACGACGCCTCGACCGCGGCGGCGAAGCCGGCGATTCCGCAAACATTCTCGGTCCCGGCGCGGCGGCGGCGCTCCTGCCCGCCGCCTTTCAGCAGCGGCTCGAGGGCTTCCTCCGGGTCGGCCAGGACCAACGCCCCGATTCCCGTCGGGCCGCCCAGCTTATGGGCCGAGACCGACAGGCTGTCGGCCCCCAGGCGGCCGAGATCGACCGCCATCCGTCCCGCCGCCTGCACGGCGTCGCAATGCAGCAGCGCGCCATGGGCGTGGGCGATGCGCGCCGCCTCGGCTACCGGCTGGATGACCCCCGTCTCGTTATTGGCCAGCATCACCGCCACCAGCGCCGGCCGCCGGTCGCCGGCAAGCAGGCTGTCGAGCCGGGCCAGATCAAGGACGCCGTCGCCATCCACCGGGACCGCTTCCGTCGCGCCGACATCGCGCAGCGACGGGTGCTCGACGGCCGATACCAGCCGTCGCCGTCCAACGCGGCCGAGCATTGCCAGAGTGTTCGCTTCACTGCCGCCGGAGGTGAAAATGACGCCGGCGGGGCGGGCGCCCAACCATCCGGCAATCAGCTCGCGGGAATCTTCGACCAGACGCCGCGCCGCCCGCCCGAAGCCATGCACCGAAGACGGATTTCCCAGTACCCCCAGGGCCTCGACGACCGCGCGCGCCACCTCGGGCCGCACCGGCGCCGTCGCGTTATGATCCAGATAGACGGCCCGGCCATTCCCCATACTATTGCGCGGCGACGACGCCGCCCGGACTGGCCGCCGTGCCGTGGAACATGCCGCTGGTGCCCAGAAGACGGCGTTCGACCACGTCTCCCAGCGAGACCGAACTGAGATACAGATAGATCTGGTTGCCCAGTTCCTCCCACAGATCATGGGTCATGCAGCGGCCCTTGTGATTGTGGCAACCGGCCGGCGACCCCGGCGAGCAACGGGTGGTCTGGATCGGTTCGTCGACCGCCAGGATGATGTCCGAAATGCGGGTCTGCACC
>DUZF01000163.1 GCA_013349665.1 Rhodospirillaceae bacterium
ACCCGCAGGATATGCGCCCCGCGACTGATCGCCGCCAGGGCCGCCGCCAGCGAGCCCGGCAGCCTCCGGTCGGCGGCGGCGCCGCCGCACAGATGGCCGATAAAACTCTTGCGGCTGACCCCCACCAGCACCGCCACCCCAAGCTCGACGAGGGGGCCGAGACCGGCCAGGATTTCGAGATTGTGGCCGACCGTCTTGCCGAAGCCGATGCCGGGATCGACACAAAGGCGGTCATCGGCGATCCCGGCGGCGCGACAGGCCGCCAGGCGCGCCGCCAGGTAATCGCGGACCTCGCGCGGCGCCGAGACATAGCGCGGATCCCGCTGCATGCCGGCCGGTTCGCCCTGCATATGCATCAGCACCACCGAAACGCCGCTGTCGGCGACCAGGCGCAAGGCGTCGGCGTCGCCGGTCAGGGCGGTGATGTCGTTGACGATGGTCGCTCCGGCGGCGATGGCCGCTTTCATCACCTCGGCATGCCGGCTGTCGACGGAAATCACCGCCCCTTCCGCCGCCAAGGCGGTGATCACCGGTATGACGCGGGCCGACTCTTCCGCCGGCGGCACCGGCTCTGCCCCGGGCCGGGTGGATTCGCCGCCGATATCAAGGATGTCGGCACCGGCGGCGAGCAAGTCGCGGCCATGGCGGATGGCGGCCTCGGCATCGAGGAAGCGGCCGCCGTCGGAAAAGCTGTCGGGGGTGACGTTGACCACCCCCATCAGCCGCGGCACGTCCAGGGACAGGCCGGCGAAAAACACAGGGCCCTTACGACCCCGGTTGCGGCTCGGCACCCGGACCGAATGTCGGCTTGATGCCGGTGGTCGGCACCGACGACCGCCTGGGCGGCGGCGGCGTCTCCCGGGATTTTGCTCCCGGATCGTCGACGTCGAGGTCGCGGATCACCGGCTCGCCGCGCAGCAGCTTGCGGATCTCGTCACCCGACAGGGTCTCGAACTCCAGCAGCCCGCGAGCCAGCACATGCAGCAGGTCCAGTTGGTCGGTCAGGGTCTTGCGGGCCCGCGCATAAGCGCCGTCGACGATGCCGCGGACCTCCTCGTCGATGGTCTTGGCGGTGGCCTCGGAAATATTCTTATGCGTGGTTACCGAATGGCCGAGAAACACCTCCTGGTCGTTCTCCCCATAGGTCAACGGCCCCAATTTGTCGCTCATGCCCCATTCGGTGACCATACGCCGCGCGATGTCGGTGGCCATCTTGATATCCGACGAGGCGCCGGTGGTCACCTTGTCAGCCCCGAACACCAGTTCCTCGGCCAGCCGACCGCCCATCGCCACCGCCAGATCGGCCTTCAACTTGGCCCGCGAGGTGGAGATGCGGTCACCCTCCGGCAGGCGCATGACCATGCCGAGCGCCCGGCCGCGGGGGATGATGGTGGCCTTGTGGATGGGATCGGACTCGACCTCGTTGACGGCGACGATGGCGTGCCCGGCCTCGTGATAGGCGGTGAGGCGCTTTTCCTCCTCGGTCATCACCATGGACCGCCGCTCGGCTCCCATCATCACCTTGTCCTTGGCCGATTCCAGCTCGGCCATGGTGACCACGCGTTTGCCGGCGCGGGCCGCCAGCAAGGCCGCCTCGTTGACCAGATTGGCCAGATCGGCGCCGGAGAACCCGGGGGTGCCGCGGGCGATCACCCGGGCTTCGACATCGGGACCCAGCGGCACCTTGCGCATATGCACCTTGAGAATCTTCTCGCGGCCGAGGACATCGGGATTGGGCACCACCACCTGGCGGTCGAAACGGCCCGGGCGCAAAAGCGCCGGGTCAAGGACGTCGGGACGGTTGGTGGCGGCGATCAGGATCACCCCTTCATTGGATTCGAAGCCGTCCATTTCCACCAGCAACTGGTTCAGCGTCTGCTCGCGCTCGTCGTTGCCGCCGCCCAGCCCGGCCCCGCGATGGCGGCCGACGGCGTCGATTTCATCGATGAAGATGATGCAGGGCGCGTTCTTTTTTCCCTGCTCGAACATGTCGCGGACGCGGGAAGCGCCGACACCGACAAACATTTCGACGAAATCCGAACCGGAAATGGTGAAGAACGGCACATTGGCCTCGCCGGCAATGGCGCGGGCCAGCAGGGTCTTGCCGGTGCCGGGAGGGCCGACCAGCAGCACGCCCTTGGGAATTTTGCCGCCGAGGCGCTGAAACTTCTGCGGATCCTTGAGGAATTCGACGATTTCCTCGAGTTCCTGCTTGGCCTCGTCGATGCCGGCGACATCCTCGAAAGTGACCCGGCCGGTTTTTTCGGTCAGCAGGCGGGCGCGGCTCTTGCCGAAGCCCATGGCCTTGCCGCCGGTCGACTGCATCTGACGCATGAAGAAGATCCACACGCCGACCACCAGCAGCATCGGCAGCCAGGACAGCACATAGTTCCAGAAGGTCTGGCTTTCTTCGCTCTTGGGCAGGGCGGAGATGCGCACATTGGCCTTCCGCAGTTGCGGCACGACATTGACGTCAGGCGGCGCATAGGTGCTGAAACTGCGACCATCGGTGAAATGGCCGTTAATCGAATCACCCTGGATGGTGACATCGGCGACCTTGCCGGCATCCACTTCGCTCAGGAAATCGGAATAGGCGTAGCTGGAGGCGCCTCGCGGGGTCGACGAGTTCTGGAACAGGTTGAACAAGGCCGCCAACAGGACCGCGATGATGACCCACAACACCAGATTCTTGCTGAAATTCATTCAACATTTCCTTGCACGGAGGAACGCCCTATCCAAACCCACGTCATCATCTATCGCGGTAGCCAGACAACTCTGCCGACCATCTTGGCCTAAGAGATAATGCATTGGCTCGACTAAACAAGGCAATGCCTTACTCCCGCCAAGGGATGGACCGGCGAAAAAGCGCAGGCCGGGACAACCGGTGCCGCCGGCTGCGGGCGCCGGAACCCCAGATGGGGAACCGCCGCCAGACCGAAATCATCGTAAACCGCCGGCAGACAGGCCCCCGCCGCCGCCGGCCAGCGACGCCCGAGACGCAGATCCCGCCAGGCGCCGGCGCCCAGGGCAGCCACCCGCGCCCCGCTGCCCCCCTCGAGGCACAACCGGAACCGCCGGTCCCACCATACAGTCGGCCCGTCGACGGGGACCGCCGCCGCCGCGACCGCCGCCGGTTCGCGGCAAACCACCACATCGTCGCCAACCATGACAAGCACGCATCCGGCGAAAGTCCGCCGACGGCTCAGTCCGCCGCCGTCGATTTCCTCGAGCAACCGCTGCAGCCGTTCCAGCCGCGGCCGGTAGACGCCGCCGCCGATGGTCCGGCACAGCGCGGCCAGGATGCCGAGGCGCAGTTCCGTCGCCGCCCGGCTGAACGGCGCCAGCCGGAGCCGGGCAAATCCGGCCGGATGCAGGCTGACGGCGGCCACCATCACCTGCCGGGCGGCCTCGTCCAGGGCCTGGCGGGCCCTGCCGAGGCGTGTCGCGGTGGCGGCCAGACGGGCGGCATCCAGCCCCTCCGCCGCCAAAGCCGGCATCAGACGGCGCAGGCGAACCCGCCGGAAACGGTCGTCGGCATTGGAAGGATCATCGATCCAGGTCTGGCCGGCCGCCGTCAGTGTCGCCTCGAGGCGTGATCGGGGCACGGTCAGCAACGGCCGCAACAGGCGCACCGGGCGGCTGGCGGTGACCGGGGCCATCGCCGCCAGCCCGTCGACGCCGCTGCCGCGCCCCAAACGCAGCAGCAGCGTCTCGGCCTGGTCGTCCAGGTGATGGGCAAGCAGCAGATGCAGGACACCGGCCTGGCGGCACCATTCGCCCAGCAGGGCATAGCGGGCCTCGCGGGCCGCCGCCTGCAGGCCGGCGGAGGGCTTATCGCCGGTCCAGGTGAGAGTATGGTGGGCGATGCCCCGGGCCGCCGCCCAGGTCGCCACCCCGGCCGCCTCGGCGGCGGCGGCGGGGCGCAGGCGGTGATCCACGGTCAGCGCGGTGACGCGCCCGCCCTTGGCCCGGGCCCAACGCTCCGTCAGCAGGCAGAGAGCCAGACTGTCGGCACCGCCCGATACCGCCACCGCCAGATGGGGAGCCGTCTCGAACGGCCCGAGGGCCGTCATCAGCGAGGCGAAGTCGTCGTCGCCCAGCGGGCCGTCAGCAGCCAAGCTTCTTCTTTTCCACCGCCGCCTGACGTTTGAGATTGTCGGCGGCGTCGGGATATTCGCCGGTGAAGCGATGCAGCGCCGCGCAGGCTTCCTTGGTCTTGCCGAGACTGCTCATCGCCAGTCCGACCTTCAGCAGGCTTTCCCCGGCCTTGGCCGATTTGGGATATTTTCGGTAGGCGTCGAGAAAAATCACCGCCGCCTGTTCGAACTGCCCCTGCGAATAGGGGATCTGACCCAGCCAGTACATGGCGTTGCCGGCCAGCGGATCCTGCGGATACTGGGCGACGAAGGCCTGCAGCGCCTTGCCGGCACCGTCATAGTCGGAATTGCGCAGCATGGCGAAGGCGCGGTCGTATTGCTCCTGCGGGGTCTTGCCGGCGGCCGGCGGCGGAACAGGCGCGACGGCCGCGCCGCCGGAAGCCGGCGGATGACTGAGCACACCGGCCGCCGGGGCCAGACCACCGGCCGGCGGTTCCCCCGCCGGCGCGCCGGGAGCGGCTGCGACCGGAGCGCCGGGAGCGGTCGTGGCCGGCGCCAGGCCAGTCTTGGTCTCCAGCGCCTTGAAGCGGAAATCGTCGTCGGCCTGCATGCGCTCCAGTTTGGATTGCAGCTGGCTGTTGTTGAAATTGGCCTTTTCCAAGGCTCCGGTAAGGTCGCGAAGCTGCGATTCAAGGCCGGAAATGCGGTCGTCAAGCCGACCATAGGCATCGCTGCTCAGGCTGGCCCCGCCACCGGCGGCAGCGCCGGCGCCGCCACCCGAAGGGCCGCGATAGACCTGCGACTGCAGCGTGTTGAGATCCCGCTCGAGACGGTCAAGACGATCGATCAGGCCGCGGGTGTCGGACTGCGCCGACAGCGGCAAAGGCGACAGCAGTCCAGCGGCCAGGGCCAAAGAGACAATGCAGGCGGGAAGGTCGAATCGCACCGGGAACCTCATAAAACATTAAGGCGCCCGCCGGTAACCGGCAGGCGCCCTAACTTGACAGCACAGACGATCGGACGGAAGTCCGATTACTGCACCACGCCGACGGCGCGACGGTTCTGCGCCCAGGCGGCTTCGTTGGAGCCGAGGACGGCAGGACGTTCCTTGCCGTAGGAGAT
>DUZF01000276.1 GCA_013349665.1 Rhodospirillaceae bacterium
CAGGTGGGAACGCCCTCGGAGATCTACGACCAGCCGGCGACGCCGTTCGTCTATCAGTTCCTCGGCAACGTCAACGCCATCAACTGCCGCATCACCGGCGGTGTCGCCCGTGCCGGCGAACTGACCCTGCCGGCGCCGAAACTGGCGTATCTGGGTGACAGCAAGGCGGTGGCCTTCCTCAGGCCGCATGACATCGCCATCGAACCATCCCTGGCCGGGCAGGGCACGCCGGCGGTGATCCGCTATCTGTCGGTGCTGGGGGCGCTGGTGCGCATCGAGGCGGAGGTCGGCGATCAACTGCTGGACATCGAGATCACCCGCCAGCGCCTGGCGGAGCTGCAGCTGAAGATCGGGCAGGTGGTGCTGCTGGCGCCGCGGAACCCGCGTTTCTTTCTCGAAGACGACGGCGAGGCGGTGATTCCCGACGCTTCCATCTGAGCGCAGTTGACTTGCCGGACAAAATGCATCATTTTTGTGTATAGAAGACGTGTACAACACAAAATTAATGTAGTTTGTTCAGAAAAGGACTCCGCCGTGACCGTTTCCGCCGAGCCTCTGGTCCGCCTTTCCGACCTCGACGAATATTCCGAAGGTCTGGCCCAGCATCTGGCCGGCCATTGGGACGAGGAAAAATGGACCGCCTTCCGGGTCCGTTTCGGCGTCTATGGCCAGAAGCAGCCGGGTGTGCAGATGCTGCGCATCAAGATCCCCGGCGGCGTCCTGCCGCTGTCCTGGGTCACCACGGTGGCTGAATTCAACCGGCGCTTCTGCACGGGCGACGTCCACATCACCACCCGCCAGGACATCCAGACCTATTTCGTGCCGCTGCCGCGTTCGGCCGAGGCGTTGGAATTCCTCTATTCCCGCGGAATGACGACGCGTGAGGCCTGCGGCAACACCTTCCGCAACATCACCGCCTGCGCCCTGGCCGGCAATTGCCCGCGCGAACATGTCGACGCCGGGGTGGTCGCCGACCGGCTGGCCGCGACCTGGATCCGCCAGCCGCTGGTGCAGCACATGCCGCGCAAGGCCAAGATCGCCGTTTCCGGCTGCGCCACCGATTGCGCCATCACCAATATCCATGATCTCGGCTTCATCGCCGTCCGCCAGGGCGACCGCCAGGGCTTCGCCGTGCTGGCCGGCGGCGGCCTCGGCGGCCAGCCGCGGCCGGCGGTGCAGGTGCTGGACTTCGTCGCCGAAGAGGATCTGGCGACGGTGGTGGAAACCCTGGCTCGCCTGCATCAGCGCTATTCCGACCGCATCAACCGCAATACGGCGCGCATCAAATTCGTCGTCAAGCGCTTCGGCGAGGAGAAATTCCGCGCCCTGTTCCAGGAGGAGTTCGAGCGCCTGCGCGGCCTGCCGCAACGCCCCTGGGCGCCGCTGTCCTGGCGCCGGCCCGGGGAGGCGGCGGTCGAGCGGACGCCGATGGGGGTGGTCCGCCAGCATGACGGGCGCTTCGCGGTGGTCGGCAATCCGCCGCTCGGCAATCTGTCCTCGGACCAGTTGGACAGCCTGGCGGCTCTCGCCGGCGAACTCGGGGTGAGCCAGCTGCGCGTCACCCGCGACCAGAATCTGGTGCTGCCCGACGTTCCCGCCGACCGGCTGGAGGACGCGGTGGCGCGGCTCAGGGCGATCAATATCGAGGTGCCGGCCAGTGCCGCCGAAACCGCCGATGTGGTGTCCTGTCCGGGCACCACCACATGCCGCATCGGTATCACCAATTCGCCGGGGCTGGCCCGCGCCGTGCTGGAGGAGGCCAGGAGCGATCCCACCGCGCGCGGCCTCGCGGTGCGCATTTCCGGCTGCCAGAATTCCTGTGGCCAGCACCATATCGGCGACTTCGGCTTTCATGGCGTAGCCAAGAAGATCGACGGCCGGCAGGCGCCGCATTACCAGATCCATATCGGCGGCGACGGCCGGGTCGGCGCCCAGGCCGAGATGGTCGGCATCGCCGGGCCGATCGTCGCCGCCCGGCTGGCGCCGCGGGCGCTGCGGCTGCTGCGCGAGGGCTATCAGTCGGCCAGATTGCCGGGCGAAAGCGTCCGCGGTTGGGCCGAGCGTATCGGCAAGGACGGTATCGCCGGCCTGCTGTCCGCTCTCGGCGATCACGGCGGGGCCGATGCCTTCATCGACTGGGGCGACAGCGCAACCTTCCCCGGGGCGCCGACGCTGAAGGGCGAATGCGCCGCGCCTTTCGCCTCCGATGACCTGCTGGCCGATCTCGCCGATGACGCCCTGATCAATTTCGATCGCCATCTGGCGGTCGGCCGGCTGCCGGGGGCGCGCCGTTCGGCCGAGGAGGCGCTGGTCTTCGCGGCCCGCCGGCTGGTGCACAAGGCCGGCCAGATGACCCGCGACGACGAGCCGTCGGCCACCATCCTCGAGCGGGCCAGGGGGGGCGCCTCGGCCGAGGTTGCCGCCGTCCTCGACGCCGCCGCCGAGGCCCTGGCCGGCGACCTGACCGAGAGCGCCCGCGAAGCGCTGGTGGTGTTCCTTGACACGGTCCGCTTTCTGGTCTCCGGACCGGCGGTGGAAAAGGACGCGGCGGAATGAGCCTGGGGCGTCTGCTCAAGGACTTTGGCGGGCTTGACGGGGCCGATCTGCTGCGGGCCATGCGGGACGAATTCGGCGACGGACTGGCGGTGATCAGTTCGTTCGGGGCCGAGGCGGCGGTGTTGCTGGCTCTGGTGGCCGAGGTCGACAGGACCATCCCGGTGATCTTTCTCGATACCGGCGAGCTGTTCGACGAGACCCTGGCCTATCAGCGCCAGCTGACCGAATTCCTTGGGCTTTCCGAGCTGCGCAGGCAGCGTCCGACGGCCGAGGAACTGGCGGCGGCCGAGGAGTTGTGGCGCAGCGACGCCGATGCCTGCTGCCAGATGCGCAAGGTGGCGCCCCTGGCCCGCGCGGTGGCCGGGCTGCGGGCCCTGGTCGACGGCCGCAAGCGCTATCACGGCGGCGGCCGCGAAACCATCCAGGTGATCGAAGAGGACGCCGACGGCATCATCAAGATCAGCCCGCTGGCCCGCTGGACCGCCGCCGATATCGAGGCCGCCTTTCTCCGCCGCGGCCTGCCCCGGCATCCTCTGGTGGCGCAAGGATACCGGTCCATCGGCTGCTGGCCCTGTTCGCGGCCCAGCCTGCCCGGCGAAGAGGTGCGGGCCGGCCGCTGGGCCGGCGGCGCCAAGACCGAATGCGGAATTCACAGGACAAAGACAGCATTATGAGCAGTGACCTCGACGCTTTGGAAAATCAAAGCATCTTCATCATCCGCGAAGCCTTCAACCGCATCGATAAGGTCGCCCTGCTGTGGTCCATCGGCAAGGATTCCAACGTCCTGCTATGGCTGGTGCGCAAGGCCTTCTTCGGCCATGTGCCGTTCCCCGTGGTGCATGTCGACACCAGCTACAAGATCCCGGCGATGATCGAATACCGTGACCGCTTCGCCAAGGAATGGAACCTGCCGCTGATCGTAGGCGGCAACAAGCAGGCGCTGGCCGACGGCATGGGGCCGGAGCGCGGCCGGGTCACCTGCTGCTCGGCACTGAAGACCGAACCGCTGAAGCAGATCATCGCCGAGCACGGCTTCACCGGCGTCATCGTCGGCATCCGCCGCGACGAGGAGGGGACGCGGGCCAAGGAGCGGGTGTTCAGTCCGCGCAACCAGGAAGCCGTGTGGGACTTCAAGGACCAGCCGCCGGAATTCTGGGACCAGTTCAAGACCGACTTCGCCCCCGGCACCCATCTGCGCATCCATCCCCTGTTGGCCTGGAGCGAACTGGATGTCTGGCGCTATATCGAGCGTGAGAACATCCCCCTGGTCGACCTGTATTTCGCCAGGAACGGTCGGCGATACCGCTCGCTCGGCTGCGCGCCCTGCACCGGAATGGTGGACAGCACGGCGGCGACGGTGGCCGAAATCATCGAGGAATTGAAGACGACGCGCGTTTCGGAGCGCTCGGGCCGCGCCCAGGACAAGGAATCCGAACACGCTTTCGAGAATTTGCGCGCACAGGGCTATATGTGAGATGAAAACCGCTGCCACACTGAAGATCGTCATCGTCGGTCATGTCGACCACGGTAAGTCGACCCTGGTCGGGCGTCTGTTGCACGAAACCGATTCGCTGCCCGACGGCAAGGTGGAAAGCCTGCGCGAGGTTTGCGAGCGGCGCGGCATGCCTTTCGAATGGGCCTTCGTGATGGACGCCCTGCAGGCCGAGCGGGACCAGGGCATCACCATCGACACCGCCCATATCCCCTTTCACAGCAGCCTGCGCCCCTATGTCATCATCGACGCCCCCGGGCATAAGGAATTCCTCAAGAACATGATCACCGGCGCCGCCAACGCCGATGCCGCAGTGCTGGTCATCGACGCCCTGGAAGGGGTGCGCGAGCAGTCGCGGCGCCATGGCTATCTGCTGCATCTGCTGGGGCTGAGGCAGCTCGCGGTGGCGGTCAACAAGATGGACGCGGTGGATTTCTCCGAGCAGCGCTTCGCCGAGGTGTCGGCGGAGATCCGCGGCTATCTGGCCAGTATCGGGGTGACGCCGACCGAGATCATTCCGGTCGCCGCCCGTCACGGCGACAATGTGGTGGGGCGCTCGGCCAATATGGACTGGTACCAGGGGCCGACCGTCATCGAGGCACTGGACAGGTTCGCCGCCTCGGTGTCGGAGATCGACCGGCCGCTGCGCTTTCCGGTGCAGGATGTCTACAAGTTCGACCACCGGCGCATTCTTGCCGGGCGCATCGAAAGCGGACGGCTGAAGGTGGGGGACCGCCTGCTGTTCTCGCCGTCGGGCAAGTCCGCCCGCGTCGCCTCCATCGAGACCTGGAACAGCGCCGCGCCGGTCATCGCCGCCGTCGCCGGACAATCCATCGGCGTTACCCTGGACGAACAGATCTTCCTCGAGCGCGGGCAGATCGCCAGCCTGCTGGACAGCGCCCCCATCGGCACCGAACAATTCCGCGCCCGGCTGTTCTGGCTGGGCCGGGCGCCGCTGCAATTGGGGCGGCGCTACAAGCTGAAACTGGCCACGGCGGAACATTGGGTGACGGCGGAAGCCATCGAACGGATCATCGACGTCACCGACCTGGCCATTTCCGAGGGCGACACCGTCGAACGCAACGCCGTCGCCGAGGTCCTGTTCCGGGGCCATGGCAAATTGGCCCTGGATTCCTTTATCGACAACCCGCGCACCGGGCG
>DUZF01000297.1 GCA_013349665.1 Rhodospirillaceae bacterium
TATGATTGTCCGGTGCTGCCGGCGCGCATCCTCCGCCTGAACGGGGCGCGCTTTCGCGTTTGCGTCGAGCCGCCGATTTATTTCCGCAAGACCGGCGACCGCCAGGGCGATCTGCTGGCCGCCATGACCCAGGTCAATCTGATGCTGGAGGGCTGGATCCGCCAGTATCCCGAGCAATGGCTATGGCTGCACCGGCGCTGGCCGGAGTAAATAGAGGGCGATGCACCCGCTTCGCATCGCCCTCAGCCGCCATTGAGGCAGCGCCCGGCGAGGGACAAAAAACTCTTCCTAACCATCTTCCAAATGAAACAGGGCGGTGCAGCCCACCGAGCCGGCAACGATGGCCGGCGCCCAGGCGGCGAGCACCGGCGGCAGGGTTCCCGACAGCCCCAGGGCATAGACCACTTTCGAAAAGAAATAGAACACGAAGCCGGCGACCACCCCGCCGACCAGGCGGATCAGCATGCCGCCCGAACGCAGATTGGCCTTCAGCGAAAAGCTGGCCGCCACCAGTACCATGGCCAGCAGCAGGATCGGTGAGGCCAGCAGCGACTGGTAATGCAGCTTCTGACGGTTGGCGGAAAAGCCGGCGCTCTCGAAAAAGCGGATGAACCCCGGCAGATCCCAGAACGACATGGTCTCGGGCGAGGCGAAGTTGTCCTGAATCTTGGCCAGCGTCAGCTGGGTGGCGAAGCGGTATTCCGCCTGATGCTCGACCGCTCGGCCGGGGCGCAGCAGATTGGCCTCGGTAAGATTGAAGAACCCGTTGTCCAGATGACCCAGCGAGGCCTCGATGCCGAACAGGAAATGTTCATTGGCATCCGCCACATAGATGCTGACATCGCGCAGGCGCAGGTCAAAACCGTCCTGGCGGACCGAGTCGGCATGCACGACGACGGTTTCCGCACCATGGCTTTCGCGCAGCCACAAGCCGGAGGCGCCAACCAGCAGCGGATTGCCGCCGCCCCGCAGCAGCAGTTGATCCTGAAGCGTCTCGTAGCGCAGATAGAGCGAGGCAGCCAGCGGATTGAAGGCCACCACGTTGACGATGCCGATGACCAGGGCGGTCACCATGACCGGTGTAAGGAATTCCCAGGCGGAAACGCCGGCCGACCGGATGACCACCAGTTCGCGGCTTCTGGTCATGGTCCAAAACGCCGTCATGGCGCCGATCATGACGGCGAAGGGAAGCACCAGTTGCACCATCTGGGGAAGCTTGAAAAGCGCCAGTTCGAGAATGACGTCGAATCCGGCATCGGCATGGCTGACGGCACGGCGCATCAGTTCCACGACATCGAACAGATAGATCAGGCCGATGATCACCCCCAGCGCGCCAAAGAACGCCGAAAGGAAATGTCGGCCGATATAAATGCTGAGAATTGGCGAGAGACGCATGACGCCGCGGGGTTCCGGTACGATTTTCGTGGCCGATTATAGCCATTCCCTGGGGCAAGGCTATAACATGAAGGAAGAACAGCAGAAGGACTGAACAGCGATGGTGCGCCTGACACGCATCTACACCCGCGGCGGCGACAAGGGAAAGACCTCTTTGGGCGACGGCCGGCGCGTCGACAAGCACGGACTGAGGGTTGACGCCTACGGCACCGTCGAGGAGGCCAACGCGGTGATCGGCCTGGCCAGACTTCATAGTGGCGGCGACGCCGAGGCCGACGCCATGCTGGCGCGGATCCAGAACGACCTGTTCGACCTGGGGGCCGATCTGTGCCTGCCGGAAAGCCCCGAGACCGCCGGGCGGCTGCGCGTCAGCCAGGACCAGATCGACCGCCTGGAGCGCGAGATCGACCGGATGAACGCCGACCTGGCGGCGCTGGACAGTTTCATCCTGCCGGGCGGGCGACCCGGTGCCGCCTATCTGCACCTGGCGCGCACGGTGGTGCGGCGTGCCGAACGCCAGATCTGTCACTTGGCCGAGGTCGAAACCGTCAACCCACTGGCGGTGGCCTATGCCAACCGCCTGTCCGACCATCTTTTCGTTATCGCCCGCAGGTTGAATGACAATGGTGGAAGTGACGTCCTATGGGTGCCTGGCGGCAGCCGCTGACAGCAAATTGTGCGCTGCAATAGACAAACATCTTTCACACCTATACGATGGTAATGTATGTGATGTCTGATTCAGCTCAAACAACCAATACCGAGGCTCCATGAAAGTTCTCGTCGCTGTCAAGAGGGTGGTCGACTACAACGTCAAGATCCGCGTCAAGGCGGATTGCACCGGTGTCGACATCAGCAACGTCAAATTCTCGATGAACCCATTCGACGAAATCGCCGTCGAAGAAGCGGTTCGCCTGAAGGAAGCCGGCAAGGCCGGCGAGATCGTCGCCGTGTCCATGGGGCCGGCCGCCTGTCAGGACACCCTGCGAACCGCACTGGCGATGGGGGCCGACCGCGGGATCCTGGTCACCAGTGACGAGGACCTGCAGCCGCTGGCCGTCGCCAAGCTGCTGCGCGCCATCGTCGAGCGCGAGAAGCCGGGTCTGGTCATCCTCGGCAAACAGGCGATCGATGACGACTCCAACCAGACCGGCCAGATGCTGGCGGCGCTGCTGGGCTGGCCGCAGGGAACTTTCGCCTCGAAGCTGACGCTGGAAGCCGATTCGGCCACCGTGCTGCGCGAAATCGACGGCGGGCTGGAAACCGTGAAACTGACCATGCCGGCGGTCATCACCAGCGATCTTCGCCTCAATGAACCGCGCTATGCCAGCCTGCCGAACATCATGAAGGCCAAGAAGAAGCCCATCGACACCCTGTCGCCGGCCGAACTCGGCGTCGACGCGGCGCCGCGCCTGGTGACGCTGAAGGTCGAGGAACCGGCCAAGCGCAAGGCCGGGGTGAAGGTCGGCAGCGTCGCCGACCTGGTGGATCGTCTGAAGAATGAAGCGAAGGTGATTTGACATGGCTACTCTGGTCATTGCTGAACACGACAATCAGAGCCTGAAGGCGGCCACCCTCAACGCGGTGACCGCCGCCGTCGCTCTCGGCGGCGAGGTGCATCTGCTGGTCGCCGGCCAGAACGCCGGCCCGGCCGCCCAGGCGGCGGCCAAGGTGGCGGGCATCGCCAAGGTGCGCCATGCCGAGGACGCCTCCTACGCCCATGGCCTGGCCGAACCGCTGGCGGCGCTGGTGGTCAAGCTGGCCGCCGATTACACGGCGATCGTCGCCCCGGCCACCACCACCGGCAAGAACGTCCTGCCCAGGGTCGCCGCCCTGCTCGACGTCGCCCAGCTCTCCGAAGTGGTGGCGGTCGTCTCCGCCGACACCTTCGTGCGGCCGATCTATGCCGGTAACGCCCTGGCCACCGTGCAGTCGAAGGACCCCGTCAAGGTCCTCACCGTGCGCGGCACCGCCTTCGAGGCCGCCGCCGCCGAGGGCGGCAGCGCGGCGGTCGAAGCCGTCGCCATTCCGGCGGTCGGTGGCGGATCGACCTTCATCGACCAGCAATTGTCGAAGTCTGAACGTCCCGAACTGACCGCCGCCCGCATCATCGTCTCCGGCGGCCGCGGCATGGGATCAGGCGATAATTTCAAATTGATCGATGCCGTCGCCGACAAACTGGGCGCCGCCGTCGGCGCCTCGCGGGCCGCCGTCGACGCCGGTTTCGTGCCCAATGACCTGCAGGTCGGGCAGACCGGCAAGATCGTCGCCCCCGACCTTTATGTCGCCGTCGGCATTTCCGGGGCCATCCAACATCTGGCGGGCATGAAGGACAGCAAAGTCATCGTCGCCATCAACAAGGATGAGGAAGCGCCCATTTTCCAAGTCGCCGACTATGGGCTGGTCGCCGATCTCTTCCAAGCCCTCCCGGAACTCGCATCGGAGTTGAGCAAGTGACCCATCAAGCCAGCGCGACCTCCACCATAGATTCCTCTTCGATCAAGACCATCGGCGTCATCGGCGCCGGACAGATGGGCAATGGCATCGCGCATATTGCCTCCATGTCCGGCTACAATGTGAGGATGCTCGACGCCGCCGAACCGGCTTTGGCCAAGGCCTTGGCGACCATCAGCAAGAATCTTGACCGGCAGATCGCCAAGGGCAAACTGACCGAAGCGGAAAAGGCCGCCGGCCTGGCGCGCATCAGCACCGGCACCAATTACTCGATGTTTTCCGATTGCCAGCTGGTGATCGAGGCGGCCACCGAGAACGAGGCGGTGAAGAAACAGATCTTCGCCACCCTCTGTCCGGTCCTGCCGCCCGAGACCCTGATCGCCTCCAACACCTCGTCGATCTCCATCACCCGCCTCGGCGCCTCCACCGACCGGCCGGCCAAGTTCATGGGCATGCATTTCATGAACCCGGTGCCGGTCATGCAGCTGGTGGAACTGATCCGCGGCATCGCCACCGGCGAGGAAACCTTCGCCATCGTCCGTGATCTGGTGGCCCGCATGGGCAAGATCTCGGTCAGCGCCGAGGACTTCCCCGCCTTCATCGTCAACCGCATCCTGTTGCCGATGATCAACGAGGCGGTCTACACCCTTTATGAAGGCGTCGGCTCGGTGGAATCCATCGACAACGCCATGAAACTGGGCGCCAACCATCCGATGGGGCCGCTGGAACTGGCTGACTTCATCGGCCTCGATGTCTGCCTGTCGGTCATGCATGTACTGTATGAAGGCCTGGCCGATTCCAAATACCGCCCCTGCCCGCTGCTCGTCAAATATGTCGAGGCCGGCTGGCTGGGCCGCAAGACCGGGCGCGGCTTCTACGACTACACCGGCGAAAAGCCGCTGCCGACCCGCTGAACCCGCGTGCTGCCGGGGATCCATCAGATCATTTGGATCCCCGCGCAGGCCGGAATGACCGCAAAAAAACGCTGATGCCAGGACCTTTCGTGACGCGGCTTACCCAAGGCCTGGCTCCCTATTTGCTGCTCACCCTGCTGTCCCTGGCGCTCTATCTGCCGGGCCTTTCCGCCATTCCCCCGATCGACCGCGACGAGGCGCGCTTCGCCCAGGCGTCACGGCAGATGCTGGAAAGCGGCGATTTCGTGCGCATCAATTTCCAAGGCGAGTCGCGGGCCAAGAAACCGGTGGGGATCTATTGGATGCAGGCCGCCACGGCGCATCTGCTGGATGCCGAGAACGCCATCTGGGCCTATCGCCTGCCCTCGGTGCTGGGCGCGCTGGCCGCCGTGCTGCTGACCTTCCATTTCGGCCGCCATCTGCTGGGACGCCCGGCGGC
>DUZF01000347.1 GCA_013349665.1 Rhodospirillaceae bacterium
GCGCGCAACTCCTCGGGAGAGAGGAAGACCTGCTGCAACAGCAGCAGCACCAGCACGGCGCAAAGTTGCCCGCCGATCAGCGTTACATACTGGAAGCTGGAGTAGAAACCGCGGTTTTTCTGGTCGGCGACCTCGCAAAGATAGGTGGCGCTGGTGCCGTATTCACCACCGAGGCTCAACCCCTGCAGAATACGGGCAAAGGCGAGAATACACGGCGCGGCGACGCCGATGGCCGCATAGGTGGGGGTGACGGCAATGATCAGCGAGCCCAGACACATCAGCAGGACCGACACCGTCAGCGACACGCGGCGGCCGACATGGTCCGCCATCCAGCCGAACAACCAGCCGCCAAGCGGCCGGACCAGAAAGCCGAAGGCAAACAACATGGCGGCGCTCAATTGTTGAGCGACCTCGTCTCCCTCGGGAAAAAAAGACTTGGCGAAATACAGGGCGAAGGCGGCATAGGCATAAAAATCATACCATTCCACCAGATTACCGATGGATCCGATGAATATTGCCTTCAACCGGCGCCCCATGCTGTCGAAATACATGGCTTCGCCGGACAGCGCCGACGAATCCATGGCGACCACAGGATCCGCACTCAATATTTCAGATGAATCTTTCGTCATTAGGGCCTCTGGCTGTCTTGGAGACGTTTCCTTAAATCATCGCCCCGGGATACAACGCTCGGGACATCTTCAGGCAAAGACCTATACCAGAAAATTGTATCCTTGCGGTACCCTTCCGTCTGTCCTATGCGCCGGCGGCGATCAGTAGAGCCCTCCGGCCTGCGGTTCGACCGCAGCCGCAGGCGCCTTGGGCAAGTCCGGTGCCGCCGCCGGAACCTGAACCGGCGACGGTGTCGGCGCCGCGCCGGCCAAGGGTTCCCCGGCCGCCGGCGGTGTTGGTCCCGCCTGGCCTTCGGCGGCGCCCAGCCCCGACAGGTTGCCGTAACTGAGGCCGCTCAGGCCGGTATCGCTGTCGAGCACAGATTCCTCGGCACCGCTGGGCACGGCATCCGGCTTGAAGGCCTCGTAGATGATGTTGGTGTCACCGGGCTGGGCCGGCCGGCCGGTGGCGGCATTGACCCGCACCAGGCGGATGCCGGGCGGCACGCGGAACGGAGTCGGCGGCTTGTCCTTCAGCGCATCGGCCATGAAATCGCGGAAAATCGGCGCCGCCGCCGATGCCCCGGTCTCGCTGTTGCCCAGACTCAGCGGGTCGTCGAAACCGACGAACACCGCCACCGCCAGGTCCGGCGAAAAACCGACGAACCAGGTATCCTTGGAATCGTTGCTGGTGCCGGTCTTGCCGGCCAGCGGCTTGCCGACCTGGGCGATGACCCGCCCGGTCCCCCGCTCGACCACGCCCTCCAGGATATGGACCATCTGATAGGCGGTCATCGGGTCGACCAGCTGCTCGCGGTCGTCGGCCACATCGGGCATGTCCTGGTTGGTGTAATAGGTCGCCTCGCAGCCGCCGCAATTGCGGCCGTCATGGCGATAGATGGTCTTGCCGTTGCGATCCTGGATGCGGTCGATCAGGGTCGGTGTGATCCGCTTGCCGCCATTGACGATCTGCGCATAGGCGGCGGCCATCCTCAGCGGCGTGGTCTCCCCGGCGCCCAGGGCCATGGCCAATTCATGCGGCAGTTTGTCGACCACCCCGAATCGTTCGGCGAAGCTCGCCACCTTGGTGATACCGATGGCGGCGGCGAGGCGTACCGTCATCAGGTTGCGCGATTTCTCGATGCCGACCCTGAGGGTGGTCGGCCCCAGGAAGCCGCCATGGTAATTGGTCGGACGCCATTTGGGCAGACCCGGCCCCTGGTCGAATTCCACCGGACCGTCGAGGACCAGGGAGGACGGCGTATAGCCGGCGTCCAGGGCCGCCATATAGACGAACGGCTTGAACGACGATCCGGGCTGGCGCAACGCCTGGGTCGCCCGGTTGAACTGGCTGCGGGCGTAGGAGAACCCACCCTGCATGGCCAGCACCCGGCCGGTATGGGGATCGATGGCGACCAGCGCGCCTTCCACCTTGGGCGGCTGGCGCAACGCATAGGCGTCGGCGCCGTATTGTTCCTTGCCGTCTTCGCCGCGGGTTACCGCCTCCACCGCCACCACATCCCCCGCCTGCACCACCTCGGCCGGCCGTTTCGGCGCCGGACCGACCCCCTGTTGCGGCAGGCCCGGCCGGGCCCAGCGCATCTCGCCGAAGGGAATGCGGCCGCGCCGGCCGTCGGTGAAAGCGATCTCGGCCTGGCTGTCGCTGACCCCCGTCACCACCGCCGGCACCCAGGGTGTCAGGTCCTGGCGCTGGGCGATCGCCGCCAGACGCGCCGGCCAGCCCTGGGACAGGTCGATATGGGCCAGCGGGCCGCGCCAGCCATGGCGGCGGTCATAGGCCGTCAACCCTTGGCGCAATACCTTGGTGGCGATTTCCTGCAGCCCCGGATCGACGGTCGAGCGCACCGCCAGTCCGCCTTTGTACAGCGAATCCTCGCCATATTCGGCGGCCAGCTCGCGGCGGATGTCCTCGGCGAAATATTCGCCGCCGGGGACCAGCACCGCCTCGCCGCGCCGATGGATGGCCAAAGGCTCCAACGTCGCCAGACGGGCCTCCTGCGCGGTGATGTAGCCGTCCTCGGCCATGCGGCCGATCACCCAGTCGCGACGCTCTTTGGCGGCGACGGGACTGCGCGCCGGATTATAATTGTTCGGCGCCTTGGGCAGGGCACCGAGGAATGCCACCTCGGCAACAGTTAGCTCATCCAACCCTTTGTCGAAATAATTCAGTGCCGCGGCGGCGACGCCATAGCAGCCCTGACCAAGATATATTTCATTGATATACAGTTCAAAAATATGCTGCTTGCTGAATGTTCTTTCTATGCGAAAGGCCAGGATAGCCTCTTTGATTTTTCGCCTGAACGACACCTCATTGGTCAACAGGAAATTCTTGGCGACTTGCTGGGTGATGGTCGACGCTCCGACCGGCCGCCGGTCACCGCCCATGCCGCGATTGCGCAGGTTGACCACCACCGCCCGCAGCACCCCCATGGGGTCAACCCCGGAATGCTGGTAGAAATTCTTGTCCTCGGCCGCCAGGAAGGCATTCAGCACCCGCTGCGGGATGGCGTTGATGGGGACGAAACTGCGCTTTTCCACCGCATATTCGGCGACCAGCCGGCCGTCGCCGGCATAGACGCGGGTGGTCACCGGCGGCTCGTAATGGGCCAGTTGATGGTAGTCGGGCAGATCGCGGCCGAAATGCCAGAACACCGCCAGGCTTCCGGCAACGGCAACGATTGCGAACAGCAGCAGCGTGCTGAACACCAGGACCAGAAATCTCAGCATGTCATTGCTTGGTATTGCGTCACTTGCGACGGGCCTTCCAGTTTTCGGCGAAAAAATGTTCGATGGCCCTGGCCAGGGCCGTGGCCAATTTTGCCCGGTATTCCGGCCGGCGCAACATCTGCTCGTCGGTTTCGTTGGACAGATAGCCGGTTTCGACCAGGACCGACGGGATGTCCGGCGCCTTGAGCACGGCGAAACCGGCGAAGCGATGGGTATTCTGCAGCAGAATATGGGTCTCGTGTGAAACTGCTGCGATCAATTTCTGCGCAAAGACCGCCGACAGGTTCATTGATTCGCGCTGGACCAGGTCGATCAGGATATTGGTCACCTCCGGCGACTCGTTGGACAGATCGATGCCGGCAACGATGTCCGCCTTGTTTTCCTTGTCGGCCAGGGCCTGCGCCTCGGCGTCCGAGGCGTTCTGCGACAGGGTATAGACCGACAGGCCGCGGATCATCGGATCAGCCACGGTGTCGGCATGCAGCGACAGAAACAGATCGGCATGGCCGGCGCGGCTGATCGCCACGCGGTCGCGCAGCGCGACGAACAGGTCGCGGTCGCGGGTCAGCAGGCAGGTCACCTTGCCGCCCTTGTCCAACTGCGCCTTGACGTCCCGGGCCAGGGCCAGAACGATGTTCTTTTCATAGGCCCCGCTCAGGGAAATGGCGCCGGGATCGATGCCGCCGTGACCGGGATCGAGGACGACGATCGGCTTGCCCGCATGGCCGGGCTTGCGGCCCCTGGCGGCGGCCGGCGGTTCTATCGGCAGCGCGGCCGGTATCACCGCCGGTGCCGCGACCGGGGTTGCCCTCAAAGCCGGCGGCGACGCTGGCGGAGGGGCCGGCGGCGGCACCGGGCCGGCGGCCACCCGCTCATTGGCCAAGGGGGCCTGGGAGGTGCCGAAGTCCAGGACCAGGCGATAGCTTCCCACCGTCGGCGGCGGAATCAGGAACGACGCCCTTACGGTGACCGCCTGGCCGAAATTGAGATGCAGGATCCCACGTTCGCCATCGATGGCGGTATAGCCGAAACCGCGCAGCAGACCGACGGCGCGCCGGCCCGGCCAACCGGGGACCCGCCAGTCAAGTCCCGGTAGCAGCACGTCGACGGCATCGGCGGCGCCCGCCACCTGGAACTGCACCGGGGCGTTGAGATCGATGACGATGCGGGTGACGCCGTCGTGGTCGGCGGCGCGGAGCGCCGTCGCCTGGACGCGTTCGACAGCCCGCGCGCCGCCGCCCGGCATTGTCAGCACGGCCAGGATCAGACAACAGAAAAAACGCAACACGGCGCGGTTTAGGCCCATCTTGACCCGGAGCTTGTGCCTGGGAACGAAACCGCTCCCATCAAGGCGCCATCATATAGCCAAAAGGATTCGGCCGGTTCAACGCAAAACCCCCGGCAATCGCCGCCGGAAGAAGATGATTGCCGTCGCCCGGCCTCTACGGTTATGGTGTCGGCGCGAGGTCCGTAGTCGGCAGGCCGATGGTTTCCAAGTCCGGAAGCTGCCGCCCGTTCCCGCTTGTACAAGAATTTCGAAGCCGGGCGTGCAGCCCGCCAGGGTTCCGCTCACCATGCCCTTAGTCCTGCAAATGACCAAGACGCTGATTCAGGAAACCGCAGGCGCCTCCGGCTTCGTCGGATCAATTTGCTGCGTGATGGCGCCCTCGGCGCCCGCGACGGCGTCTGGGAGTTCAAAGGTTAATGGCGAAATGTATGTTGATCGACGCGACGCACGCGGAAGAAACCCGCGTGGTCGTCGTCAGTGGGACGCGGCTCGAAGAATTCGACGTTGAAACCTCCACCAAGAAGCAGCTCAAAGGTAATATCTATTT
>DUZF01000201.1 GCA_013349665.1 Rhodospirillaceae bacterium
AGCCGCAGACCGGCGGTGCCACCAAGGCCGACCTGGACATTGGCATGGGTGCCGCTGATATCCGCCGTCGAACCGCTGATAAGGTTTAACGAGGCGGTGCCGCCGGGGGCGCCGCCGATCGTGAGATTGGCATTGCGGTTTTGCGCCGTGAGGGACAGGCTGCTGCTTTGCAGGGTGGCTATGCCATTGCCGGCCCCACCGCTATTCCACGGATCGCCGATGGACAGATTGGCATCGAGGGTCTGGGAATTGACGGATATCTGCCCATTGACGGCGTTGAGCGCACCATTGCCGCCACGGCTGCCGACGGTCATGCCGGCGTATCCCTGTCCGGATAGGTTTACCGAACCGCCGTCCACGGTCATCAGCCCCTGCCCGCCATTGCCGATATTGGCAAAGGCGGTAAAGCCGCTGATGTTGGAGGAATTCAGCTGCAGCTTTCCGCCATTGGTCACCGCAACCGAGCCGGTGGAACCGGTGCCGGCGGCGATATCGAGGCCGGCATCGCCACCGCCGGCGACCGACAGAATGGCCCCGGCGCCGCTGACGGCGAGGGAGGCCGATCCCGTGGAACTGCCGACCACGACATTGCTGTTGCCGCTTGACCCGACCTGCATCTGGCCGCCATCACGGATCTGGATATCGCCTGATCCCGAAGGGCCCCAGGATCCGCCCACCGACAGCCCCGATTGAGTGGCCGACGACAACTGCACGAGGGACTTTTGTCCCACCACCGACAGGCTGCCGTCGCCACCGTTCTGTCCGACGCCGAGATGGGCCGATCCTTTGGCCGAACTTAGGGACAGACTGCCGCCGTCGAGGATGGTGGCGGTTCCCTTGCCGCCGGCGACCGGGAAGCCGTTGCCGCCGCCGATGTCGACGTTCGCCCAGGTATTACCCGAGAGGAGCGTTTGGCCTCCATCGGCGGTGAAATATCCGCTGCCGCCCTGGACGCCGACGCCGAGATAGGTACTGTCCCCGTTCAGCGACAGAAGTCCGCCGACGCTGACCGCCAGGGCGCCGCCGCCGCCGTTGCCGACGCTCATCGAACTGCCCTGGTCGCCGGACAGGGTGATCTGCGAGGCCGGTCCGGAGACAGACGCAGCCCCCTGACCGCCCGCGTTGCCGATGTCAAGATGGGCGTTGCGATTGGCGGCGAAGGAAAGGGTCCCGCCATTATTCACTATTAGGGTGCCGGTACCGGCGCTGCCGCCACCGCCGCCACCAACTGCGCCGCCGGCATCGGCGAGGATGGGGCCGCCGGCGGATAGCGCGGCGGCGCTTTGCGATACCGTCATGCTGCCATTGCCATTGTTGGTGCCGACTGCCAGGAAGGAGCCGTTGGCAAGGCCGGACAGCGACAACGAAGATCCCTGGCGGAGGGTCAGTGTTCCCTGGCCACCGTTGCCGATATTGAGATTGGCGCCGCCAGTCTTGGCGCCGCTGCCGCTTGCCGCAAGTTGCACCGTCCCGCCGGTAACGGTCATGGTCCCTACGCCGCCCTGCATGCCGACATTGAAGGCGGCATTGCCGGCGCTGGCCAGGACGTTGATTTGGGTGCCGGTACCGAAGGTGGCGCTGCCGGTCTTCATGTTGCCGATACTGAGCCCCGCCTGCAGGCCGCTCACCGTCGCCTTGGCGCCGGTCTGCACTGCAAGGCTTGCCGAACCGGCATCGCTGCCGACATCGATATTGGCGTTGCCGGCTCCCGACTGGACTGTCATCCCGGCACCTTGGCTGATGGTTAAGCTGCCCTGGCCGGAGGGGGCGAACGGACTTCCGACTTGGACCCATGAACCAGCCTGCCCATTCACCGACAGACCGGATGACGCTCCGGACACGGTCAGGACGCCGGTGCCGCCGTTTTGGCCGACCGCGAGATAGGCAACGTTGGCGTTGGACCCAAAGGAAAGTGTTCCGCCATTGATCACGCTGACCATGCCGGTGCCACCCCCGTTTCCTCCAAAGGTGCCGCCAATCTGCCCGCCGGCGCCGGTGGCTCCGGTGATCGATACGGTGCCGCCATTGACCTGCAGGTTGCCGATGCCGTCTTGGGTGCCGACCGCCAGGAACCCGCCGCCTTGCCCGGCTCCGTTGATCGCCGCCGAGGAACCGGCGCCTACCGACATGGTGCCCATGCTGCCCTGCTGACCGACCGATAGTCCCGCGGATCCGGCGGAAGTGGCGGCGATGGTCCCGCCGCCGCTCAGGGTAAGATTGCCATTACCGCCGGCCGTTCCGACATTGACATTGGTAAAGCCGTTTTTGTCGGTGCTGTTGGTAAAGACGGCCTGGGCGCCATTGGAGACGGTCGCGTTACCTGTCGCGCCCTGGCCCGCTCCGATGGCAAAATTGGTATAGGTGCTGGCGATGTTCAGACGGGAACCGGGCCCGTCAAGGGTCATTGTACCGGTGCCTGTATGTCCGTAATCGCCACCGATGTAGACGCCAAGCGAATACCAGGATCCCGCTGCCTGTCCGGTGACATTGACGGCGCCTCCCGAGAGAATATTCAGGGCGCCGGTGCCGCCGGTGTCCCCGACATAGACCGAAGCGGAATGGTCGCCGGCATTGGCGGAGGATACGTTCAACGCTCCGCCGTTACGGATTGTCATCGTCCCGCCGCCGGAACCGAAGCTGTTGTAGTCGCCGCCGCCGACCCAAGCGACGTTCCCCTGACCGCCGCCGACATTCCAAACGCTATTGTCGATCAGGATGGTTCCCTGGGCCGGGGCGATCTGCCCGAGTGTCAGATTGCCGGTATTGGTGACGGAGGCGCCGTTCGCGAGTGAAACGGATCCATTGACGCTCTGTCCTATTGTTATGAATGGGTCCTGGTTGAGATTGCCAATGACTTGTCCGCCGACGCTCAGATCGCCGGCAAAAGCTTCTGTTGCGCCAGCCAGGAATGCCGTGCCGCTCAGCACCAGGTAGGTGCCGGCAAGAAGACGGGATTTGAAGGAGAAAAACAATTTTCCGCTGCGCATGACAAATCCCCCCAAGGAATCAGGTCGCAACCATTTCGCCAAAGTATAGCAATGCTTATCACTGGTCAGCTGGGCGATTCATCCTCCGAATGGGGTATAAAAACATAAAAAATGAATAAATATGTTTGTTAATATCGAAGTGTGAATCATTAAAATTTTTATTTTGAATAAAAATTATAAATAATGATAAACTGTATTTGGCCTACACCAATCGAGGTATGTTTTGTTAAGTGAGGCGATCTTGCAATAGACAAATTACGTGATTCCGCCATCCGATGTGCGAACAAGCCGCCCTAAGCGAATACCGCATTTGAAGTAAGACTTAGTGAAATTCACATTGGGTTTGTAAATGGCGGGTTTCATCGCCTGGCCTGGCCTGGCCTCGGCCCCGGCTTGGGGCGCCGCCTTACCAGCGGTCGGGGGTCCCCGAGGACATCCCCGATCGGTGCCGCCTGAACGAAATACCTATGAATCTGTCCCGGAAAGGCGGCAGATGGCGCGACGATCACACATGCCCCAAGGAGCAATGATGGCGAAACAGGAATGGGGCGAGAAGCGAGGCTGCCAAAGCTGCGGCAAAAGCTTCTACGACATGATGCGTTTTCCGATCTCCTGCCCGGAGTGCGGTGCGGCGTTCACCGCCGTCGAGGTGATGCCGAGGCGCGGCCCCATGCGGGGGAAGGGCAGGTTTTTTCCGGCGAATCGGGAGCCTGCGGAGGACGTCGCCTTCAAATCCGCGGCCGTTGCGGCGGAAGTGGAACCGGACGCTGACGAGGACGGTGAAGAAAACGGTGAGGACAGCGAAACTGTCGCCGACGGAGACGAAGCCGATGCGGTCGGCGAGGACCAGGCGGCGTGAGAGCGTTTCCCATCTTTGCGAGATGCCGTGACGATCTCGGAGAGCCCCCACTTCGTTAGTCTGTTCGTTTCAACACGAAGACACGAAGAAAATTGAAGAAAAACAATAAGTTTTTCCATTTTCCGGTAGGTGGGGCAAAACCCCGGGTAAACTTGTGTCCCACTTCTTTCCGGAATCCAGAACCCCTTGATTCGCAAGAAAAAAGGCCGTGTCCGAAGACACGGCCCAAGTTTAGGGAGGAAGTGTCTCCAAACCTTGGATCCCTTGCAGGCCTTGGATTCCTTGACTTCTCCATGGCTGGCTCCATAGGATGGTCCATAGTTTTGGCTTGCGGCTATGGAGGTCTTGGTGGCGAAGGAGGCGGGGTTTCCGCCTGGCGTGGTGTGGAACCGCGCCGGGAGGGTGGGTGTCCTGAAGCAGGTGCCGCGCGACGTCTGGGACCATCCGGACTGGGTCGGGAGGTCCAGGACCGTCGAGCGCTCGACGGGCACCGCCGACAGGGCCGAAGGCCTGCGGCGGGCCTTGCGCATGCTGGTGGAGCTCGACGACGCCTGGGAGGCCTGCCGGCGGGACCTGCGGCGGGAGCCCCGGCCGGTGGCCTCCATGACGGCCTCCGAGGCCGAGGCCTTCGCTGGCGACGCCGAGACGCTGCTGGACCTCGAGTTCGATCCCGAGGTCGCGAAGGCCGGCGGCGAGGCGCTGCCGGGCGACCCTGGGGAGCTCGTGGGCTGGGCCGCCCGGTCTCTGGGCCTGGCGCCTGCCGCCGGGCTCCTGCCGGCCTTGGGCGAGGCGGTGGCGGCGAGGCTGGCTGAGCCTACGCCCACGACCGACCGGGCGCGCTACGAGGCCGAGGCCAGGCGCCTGCTGACGCCTGGGCCGAGGCGGCGCAGGAGGATGTCGCTGGCCGAGCTCTTCTCGCTTTTCGAGGCCGATCCGAGGCGGGCAGGGCTCTCGGGCCGGACCGCCTCGAACTACACGACGGCCAAGGCCGTCCTTGGCGACGTCGTGGGCCTTGGCGCGTTCGTGGACCAGGTGGACAGGGACGACATGCGCCGGGTGCGCGACGCGCTGCTGGCCTTGCCGCTCGCGCCTGCCACGAAGCGCAAGTATGTGCGCGCCGTGGGCTCCCTGTTTGCCTATGCCTTGAGGGAGGGGCTGGTCGAGGCCAACGTGGCCCTTGGCCTGGCACCTCCCGCCGCGGCCGCCGAGGGGGCCTTGAAGCGCCGCCAGTTCACGGCGGACGAGCTGGCCAGGCTCTTTCCTCCGGGCTGGGGCCTTGCCTCGCCCGTGGACTGGATGCTGGCGCTGGGCCTCTTCCAAGGCCTTCGGGCCGAGGAGT
>DUZF01000245.1 GCA_013349665.1 Rhodospirillaceae bacterium
GAGGCTGGTCGACGCCAGAATGATCACTCCGGCCCCCCGACCTCACTGCCGCGAAAACGCGAATACAGCTGCAGGATGGCCGCCGAGGCTTCCTCGATGGAACGGCGCGACACATCGATCACCGGCCAGCCGTTGCGGGCGAACAGGCGACGTGCCTGGGTGACCTCGTCGCGCACCTGTTCGAGGTCGGCATAGGCCATGTCGTCGCCGTCCTGTTTGAGAAACTGCAGCCGCGAGCGCCGGACATCGGCCAGGCTCTTTGGTTCCTTGGTCAGGCCGACGATCAGCGGACGCTTGGCCGCCAGCAGCTCGGGCGGCGGTGGGATTCCCGGCACCAGGGGGATATTGGCGGCCTTGATGCCGCGATTGGCGAGATACATGCAGGTCGGCGTCTTCGATGTCCGCGACACGCCGACCAGGACGATGTCGGCATCGTCGAGATCGTGCAGCAGCTGGCCGTCATCATGGGCCAAAGTGAAATGCATGGCGTCGATGCGGCTGAAATATTCGGCATCCATGATATGCTGCCGGCCCGGATGGGCGCCGAAATCGCTGTCGAGATGCGCCGACAGCGCCGCCATGACCGGATCGAGGACCGGAATGAACGGTACCTGCATATGGCGGCAGGCCTCCTCGAGGACGCCGCGGACGGCGGTATCGATCAGGGTGACCAGGACCAGACCGGGATTCTGTTCGATGCCGACGATGACCCGCGCCACCTGGGCCTGGCTGCGCACCAGCCACCAAAGATGATAGATCGGCTCGATATTCTCGAACTGCACCAGGCAGGCGCGGGCGACGGAATGCACGGTTTCGCCGGTGGCGTCGGAAACCAGGTGGAGATGAGACTGTCTGAGGGACACCGATCGCCTCTTGTGGATAACCGCCGCCAGTGGGGATAACTGGGGGCCGCCGGGATTGTGCCTTTTTTGATGCACATTGACCATCGCCGATTGGGTCGTGTCATGCCCCTGGGGAAAGTTCACCGGGACCGCGGCCGGATTGCCGGGACAACCCTGACGAAAGCGAAACATCCGCGTTTCGCAATTCTTTTCGTCCACCATATTTATTATTAAAATTCAATGCGTTATAAATGTTTTCCGCAACTTCATCCCCATATCCGGACGGTTTGGCAAAATGGTGGATGACTCCTCTTGAAGGCTGGGGACGATATCCAATCCCCGTTATCCACAGGGAACTACCACTACTCCCACTTTCCTAAAGCTTATAAGCCTAGTATTGAGTGGAGCAGATTGGAGATAACCCCAATGACCAAATCCTTTCTTGCCGCTCTGGCCGGACAGACCGTGACACCGCCGCCCTGCTGGCTGATGCGCCAGGCGGGCCGTTACCTGCCCGAATATCGTGAGGTGCGGGCCGGAGTCGGCGGATTTCTCGATCTCTGCTACACCCCGGAAAAGGCCATCGAGGTTACCTTGCAGCCATTGCGCCGCTATGGCTTCGACGCCGCCATCCTGTTTTCCGACATCCTGGTGGTGCCGCATGCCCTGGGCCAGTCGGTCAGCTTCAGGGAAGGCGAGGGACCGGTGCTGCGGCCGGTGCGCACGTCCAAGGATCTCGAGGCGCTGAGCCTGGACGGTCTGGCCGCCCGCCTGGCGCCGGTGCTGGCGACGGTGCGCGGCCTGTCGACGGCGATTCCGGCCACCACGGCGCTGATCGGCTTTGCCGGATCGCCCTGGACGGTCGCCACCTACATGGTGGAAGGGCATGGATCGAAGGATTTTGTCGAAACCAAACGTGTGGCCTATGGCCAGCCGGAGCTGTTTTCCCGTCTCATCGATCTGCTGGTGCAGGCTACCGGCGACTATCTGCTGGCGCAGATCGACAACGGTGCCGAGGCGATCCAGCTGTTCGACAGCTGGGCCGGGGTATTGCCCGAGGATCAGTTCGAGCAATGGGTGGTGGCGCCGACCAGGGCGCTGGTCCGTCGCCTCAAGGGTCAGCGGCCCAATGTGCCGGTGATCGGCTTTCCCCGCGGCGCCGGCCAGTTGTATCAGGCCTATGTCGACGGCACCGGCGTCGACGCCGTCAGTCTCGACACCGGCATACCGCTGGACTGGGCGGTCAGGACTCTGCAGCCGAAGGTGACTCTGCAGGGCAATCTCGATCCGGTGATGTTGCTGGCCGGCGACGGTGCCGCCCTCGACCGTGCCGTCGACCGCATTCTGGCAGCCTGCGCCAAGGGACCGTTCATCTTCAATCTGGGGCATGGCATCCTGCCGTCGACACCGCCGGAAGCGGTGGCCCGCCTGGTCGAGCGGGTGCGGGCCTGGCGAGGCTGAGGGCATGACGAGCCGATTGGCGGTGGTGTTATTCAATCTCGGCGGTCCGGACAGTCTCGAGGCGGTGCGTCCGTTCCTGTTCAATCTGTTCAACGACCCGGCCATCATCGGTGCCCCCGGCCTGATCCGCCGGGCCTTGGCCTGGTTCATCTCCACCCGCCGGGCCCCGGTGGCCCGCGAAATCTATGCCAAGATCGGCGGGCGTTCGCCGCTGCTGGAATTGACCGAGGCACAGGGCCAGGCGCTGCAGACCCGGCTGAGTGGAACCGCCGCCGGCGAGGTCAAGGTTTTCATCGCCATGCGCTACTGGCATCCGCTGACCGAGGAAACGGCCGCCGCGGTGGCCGCCTGGGGGCCTGATCGCATCGTCCTGCTACCCCTCTACCCGCAATATTCGACCACCACCACAGCCTCGTCCCTGTCCGCCTGGAAGCGGGCGGCGGCGGCGCTGCGACTGACGGCGCCGTCGGTGAGCATCTGCTGCTATCCCACCGAGGAGGGCATGATCCAGGCGCAGGCCGGACTGCTCGCCCGGGCTTTGGCCGAGGCCGGGGAAACGCCGGTGCGGGTGCTGTTTTCCGCCCATGGCCTGCCGAAAAAAGTGATCGACGGCGGTGATCCCTATCAGCATCAGGTCGAGATGACCGCCAAGGCGATCGTCAAAACGCTTGACCGGCCCGATCTCGACTGGCGGGTCTGCTATCAAAGCCGGGTCGGTCCGCTGGAATGGATCGGCCCCTCCACCGAGGCGGAGATTCATCGGGCGGGGACCGAGGGCAAAGGCCTGGTGCTGCTGCCGGTGGCCTTTGTCTCGGAACATTCGGAAACCCTGGTGGAACTGGACATGGAATACGCCCATCTGGCCAGCGAGGCGGGGGTGCCGCTCTATCTCAGGGTCGGCGCGCTCGGCACCGACGCCCTTTTCATCGGCGCCCTGGCCGATCTGGTCAACCGCGCGCTGATCGCCGGCGTCGACCCCTGTTCCGAGCGCGGCGGCCGGCTTTGTCCGGGGACCCTGGTCGGCTGTGGGCAAAGCGGAGGACGGGCATGAGCGAATTCTATCTGTGGCTGAAGGCGCTGCATGTCATCGCCGTCATCTCTTGGATGGCGGGGCTGCTGTATCTGCCGCGATTGTTCGTCTATCACACGCAGGTCGCCGCCGCATCCGAGCAGTCGGCGCTGTTCAAGGTGATGGAGCGGCGCCTGATGCAGGCGATCATGACACCGGCGGCGATGGTGACCTGGCTGGTCGGCCTGTGGATGACCGGTGAAATCGGGCTGGCGGATAATCACTGGCTGCATGCCAAGCTGACCCTGGTGGCGGCGATGACGGTGATGCATGTCCTGATGGAAAGGTGGCGCCGCGATTTCGCTGCCGACCGCAACCGCCGGCCGACACGGTTTTTCCGTATCGCCAACGAGGTGCCGACCTTGCTGATGATCGCTATCGTCGTTCTGGTGGTGGTCAAGCCCTTCTGAGGAAAACGGCGGGTAACCCATTCTCTGTTTGACTTGGCCGCCGGCTTTCTATATTGCTCTTGAGATCCTAAGGGCAAATGCCCGATCTCCATTCCATGACAGGTAGTCCCGTTCCGATGCGTCCGGGTCTTTGTATCAGTCCTCTGGGCCAGACCTCCCACCGCCTTCCATCCCCATCCACGCTGGATCCGCCATGAATCTTCAGGAATTAAAGGCCAAGACACCGGCCGAATTATTGGCCTATGCCGAAGACCTTCAGATCGAGAACGCCTCGACCCTGCGCAAGCAGGATATGATGTTCGCCATTTTGAAGCAGTTGGCGGAAAACGACACCCCCATCTATGGCGATGGTGTTCTTGAAATTCTGCAGGACGGCTTCGGTTTTCTGCGCTCGCCGGAAGCCAATTACCTGCCGGGACCAGATGACATCTATGTCTCGCCCAGCCAGGTGCGGCGCTTCGGTCTCAGGACCGGCGACACGGTGGAAGGGCAGATCCGCTCGCCCAAGGACGGGGAACGCTATTTCGCCCTGCTCAAGGTCAACACCATCAATTTCGAGCCGCCGGAAAACGTCCGCCATCGCATCAATTTCGACAATCTGACGCCGCTGTACCCCGAGGAGCGGCTGCGGCTGGAGATTGAAGACCCCACCACCAAGGACCTGACCACCCGCGTCATCGACCTGATCTCGCCGCTGGGCAAGGGTCAGCGCGGGCTGATCGTGGCGCCGCCGCGCACCGGCAAGACGGTGATGCTGCAAAACATCGCCCATGCCATCGCCGCCAATCATCCGGAAGTCTATCTGATCGTGCTGCTGATCGACGAGCGGCCGGAGGAAGTCACCGATATGGCGCGTTCGGTGAAAGGCGAAGTGATCAGTTCAACCTTTGATGAACCGGCCTCGCGCCATGTCCAGGTCACCGAGATGGTGCTGGAGAAGGCCAAGCGCCTGGTGGAACATAAACGCGACGTGGTGATCCTGCTGGACAGCATCACCCGTCTGGCGCGGGCCTACAACACGGTGGTGCCCAGCTCCGGCAAGGTGCTGACCGGCGGTGTCGACGCCAATGCGCTGCAGCGGCCGAAGCGCTTCTTCGGCGCCGCCCGCAATATCGAGGAGGGAGGGTCGCTGACCATCATCTCCACCGCCCTGATCGATACCGGCAGCCGCATGGACGAAGTGATTTTCGAAGAGTTCAAGGGCACCGGCAATTCGGAAATCATCCTCGACCGCAAGCTGTCCGACAAGCGCACCTTCCCCTCCATCGACATCACCAAATCCGGCACCCGCAAAGAGGAATTGCTGGTCGACAAGGGAGTGTTGTCGAAGATGTGGGTGCTGCGCCGCGTGCTGATGCCGATGGGCGTGGTCGACGCCATGGAGTTCCTGG
>DUZF01000206.1 GCA_013349665.1 Rhodospirillaceae bacterium
CTGGCACCCTTGAAGTAGACGTCGACCTGCCGCATGATGCGTCGCTGTCGTCTTGCCGACGCCCCTATCCGCAAAGGCTTTCGTCCCATGTTACTGCGCTTGCTTGCCGTTCTGCTGGTGGCCGGACTATCCGCCGCTCATCCCGCCGCTGCCCAGGAAGAACCGGCGCTGACCCCCAAACAACAAGATGCCGTCAAGAAACTGGTGCATGACTATCTGCTGGAGAACCCATCCGTCATCTCCGAGGCGATCGAGGCTCTGCGCCAGAAAGAAGAACTGGCTGCCGAAATGGATGCCAAGAAAGCTCTGACGGATAGGAAAGAAGAAATTTTCAACGATCCGGGGTCACCGGTCGTCGGTAATAAGAAGGGGGATATCTCCGTCGTCTTCTTCTTCGACTATCGTTGCACTTATTGCAAAAGCATGGTTGACCCGCTGTTCGACGTGGTCAAGACCGACGGCAAAGTGCGCATGGTGATGAAGGAATACCCGATCCTCGGACCGGATTCGGTCACCGCCTCCCGCGCTGCCCTGGCCGCCGTCAACCAGAACCGCTACGAGGAATTTCACAAGGCGCTGATGCATCTCAAGGGACCGGTCAACGAGCCGACGATCATGAAGACCGCGGCCGAGGTCGGCATCAATGTCGAAAAGCTGAAGAAGGACATGGACGACACCCGCATCGACACTTTGCTGAAGAACAACCTGCATCTTGCCCATGCGCTGAATCTTAACGGCACGCCGGCCTTCATCGTCGGCGACCAGATCGTCGGCGGCGCCATCAGCCAGCAGGCGATGAAGCAGTTGATCGACCAGGCTCGCAAGCCGAAGAGCTAAGCTAAGCTGAGAGCCAGATTCAGCTATTAGAGCGGTTCGCGACCTAATAGCATCTGGCTCTAAGCCACCAGGTCACGTACCCGCTGGGTCATCTCGTCACTGGCTTTGAACACCTGCGAATTCATTTCGTAGGCTCGCTGAGTGATGATCATGGTGGTGAATTCGCCGTCCACCGATACATTGGAGCTTTCGACGGCGCCGGTCACCAGGCTGGTCTGACCATTGAGGCCGGCAACCGTGGAAATGTTCATCGCGCCGGCCCCCTCGGTGGCCGAAAACACATTGTTGCTACTCGGAGCCAGAGCATCCGGCGCGGTGAAGGTGGCGATCCCCAAGGTGTAAAGCGCCTTGATCTTGCCGTTGGAAAAATTTCCGTTCAACACCCCGGAACCGTCAAAACTCACCGTGGTCAGGGTCCCCGCCGCGTAGCCGTCCTGTTGAGTACTGTCGCCCTGACCGGTCGAGGACGTAAGCTGCCGCAGGCCGCTCATGTTCAGGCTGATGTCGCCGCCGGTTCCCGCCTGCGGAGACGCACCGTTGGCCCAATAGACCTGCATGGTATTGGCAATCGTCGCCGCCACGGTGCCGTCGCCGTTGAACGTGGCACCGGTGCCGGTGGCGCTGAAGCCGCTCGACTGCCCCATGGTCACCGCGCGTTTGTCGGCCACCTGCCCGTTGGCCCAGATGGCATCGCCATTGTTGATGAACACGGAAGTGGGGGTGCCCCCGGAGGTGAGATCGATCTTCGACGACAGCACGGCGTTCTGCCTGGCGGTAACGCTGCCGGGAATCGTCACCGGCACCGCCGCCAACTGGGTCAAAGCCGAGGTGATGTTATTGGCCAGCTTGTCGGTATCGGTGGTCGCCAGGGCCGTCGCACTGGTTCCGGAAGCCCCATAGGCCAGGGTCAACGGTGTCGCCAGGGTGGTGGAAACGCCGGTATAGGCGTCGGAATAACTGGTCACCTGTCCGGAGATCAATTGCGCCCAGGGAATTTGAATATTGCCGACCTGCAGGTAATTGCCGGGGCTGACGCTTTCCGCCGACAGGCCGTCGGTATTGTTGGCCCAGGTCACCTCGCCGGCGGCGCCGGCGGTATCGGGAGTGACGTCGGTCGCGGTGGCGTTGGCAGTGGACAGGACCACCGTCGCACCATTGAAGCTGGCGCTGACGCCGGCAACGCCGGCGGTGTTATTGACCCAATAGGCGGCATTGGCCGCCAACTGGAGGGTCGAGGAGGCATTGGTGTAGGGATAGCCGTTACCGCCGGCGGCAATGTCCGACCAGGCGACATTGGCGGTGCCGACCGTCAGGCTGCCGGTCGGCGGCGCACTGTTGACGGTAAAACTGGCATTGCCGAGGACGACCGTATTGTTGACAGCGCTCAAGGTGAGGCTGTTGGTATCGCCGGCGGTCGAAACCTGGGTATAAGCCGGATCGATCTGCTGAATGGTGAATTGCCCGGTGGCGGTACTGGTGCCGCCGGCGCCGGTTCCCGACTGGACGATACTGGTTCCGAGTTTGGTGGTGGTGTTGCTGGCGCAATTGACATTGATCGCCGCCGCACCGGGAATCTGCTCGAGGCGCAGCACGTTCTTGTCGGCAACGAAGCGATTGGACCCATCGGTGACACCGCCTTGGAAAATATTGGCCATGCCGAAGGTGCCCTTGGCCGCCGGGTTGTTGGCGGCGCTGCCGATGGCGGTCTGGATGGCGGAGGCCAATTGGGAGGGGTCGTTAACCCCGGCCAGGTCAACGCCAAGCACATAGGGATTGGCAGCGGTGCCGAGGGTGGCGCCGTCCTTGGTCGGGTCGAGCCCAGTCCGGGAATCGTAAAACTGGACCTGTACCGTTGCCGGCTGACCTCCGGTGACCGTGCTGTTGAGGGAGAAATAGGACCCTGCCGGCGGTACCGAGGAAAATTCCAGCTGTCCCTGGGAGGCGAAAAAGCGCGTGCCGTTGAGATAACTGGTATTGGCCAGATTGGCCACCGCCGCCCCCGATGGCGGTTGCACCGTCAACCCCCAGGAGTTGGCCGAGTTCTTGGTCCACACCAATTGCGAGTTTCCCGAATTACCGAGAGTGTCATAGATGGGGATATTGGTGGCGGAAAGCCCGCCGGCGGACGGATTGAGCGGATTGTAGACCGGAGCGTCGGACGGCAGATTTGTCGCCACGTCGACGGTCGTGGTGGCTTTCGCCGCCATCACCGACCCCAAGGTGTAATTGACCGCGCTCATGGTGGCGAGGGAATTGCCGGGCAAGGTGCCGTTGGCCCACCCCATGACATAGTTGCCGGTCGTGCTGGTCACATAGGTGGCATTGGCATTGGTGGTGGTGGTGGCGCCGCTGGGGGTGGTAGTGGAGGTCAGCCCGAGGGCTTTGCCGACGAGACCGCCATCGCGGGTAAACTGAGTATTGCCAGTGCCGTTGACCGCGGTATTGACGATGAAGAATCCATTTCCCTGGATCGCGATGTCATTCCAATTCTGGGTCGTCTGAATGGTCCCCTGCGAACTGATCCGGTTCTGCTGTATGGCTCGGACGCCCAGAATCGTCGCCTGGGGGGTCACCGACGAGAGGACATCGGCAAAACTGACTTCGGTCGCCTTGTACCCATTGGTATTGAGGTTGGCGATATTTTGGCTGACCGCCGACAGGCCTACCGATTGAGCCGCCATGCCCTCATTGGCGTTGATCATGGCTGTCCAGGTGGACATTGCAAACGCTCCTTCCCATCGCGGAGAAACTACCGCTGAGGATGGATGCAAAGGCGATGCCAATTATAAACGTAAGGAAAACCGCGGCTTTCGGCCAGTTTCCCGGCGGCATCAGGGCAGCGTTTGCCGCCGCCGATCGCCCGGCACCCGGCAATTGCTGCCGGGCGCCGATCCCGTTTACCTATACGAAATAGGCTTTCAGCGGCGCGAAGCCGTTGAAGTTCACCGCCGAATAGCTGGTGGTATAGGCCCCGGCGGCGAGAATGCGCACCTTGTCGCCAACCTTCAGCGACAGCGGCATCTGGTATTGGAACTTTTCATAAAGGATGTCCGCCGAGTCGCAGGTCGGCCCGGCCAGGATAACCGGCCCGGTCGGCCCATCGCGCCCGGTTTCCAGGCGGTATTTGATGGATTCGTCCATGGTTTCGGCGAGGCCGCCGAATTTGCCGATGTCGAGATAGACCCAGCGGGCGTCTTCGTCATAGGACTTGCGGGAAATCAGCACCACCTCGGCCTCGATGACCCCGGCATCGCCGACCAGCGAGCGGCCCGGCTCGACGATCATCTGCGGCAGATCATTGCCGAAATGCCGGGTCATGGCGTCCATGATGGCGGTGGCGTAGCGGTCGACCGACTCGACGTCGTCGCGATAGCGGGCAGGAAGGCCGCCGCCGAGATTGACCATCTTCAACTCGATGCCGGCTTCGTTCAGCGCGGAGAACAGCATGGCGGTCTTGCCCACCGCCACCTCCCACTGGTCGAGGCGGGTCTGCTGCGACCCGACATGGAAGGAAATGCCATAGGGATCCAACCCCAGGTCGCGGGCCTGGATCAGCAGATCCTTGGCCATCTGGGCATCACAGCCGAATTTGCGCGACAGCGGCCAGTCGGCGCCTTCGCAATTCATCAGCAGGCGGCAGAAAACCTTGGAGCCCGGCGCAGCTACCGCCAGTTTCTCCAGTTCGGCCTCGGAATCGAAGGCGAACAGACGGACACCCCGCTCATAGGCCCAGGCGATATCGCGCTGCTTCTTGATGGTGTTGCCGAAGGAAATCCTCTCGGCCCCGGCCCCGGCCTCAAGCACCGACTCGATCTCAGCGCGACTGGCGGTATCGAAGCAGGACCCCAGTCCTGCCAGCAGATCGATCACCGGCGCCGCCGGATTGGCCTTCACCGCGTAATAGACCTGGGCCACCGGCAGGTAGCGTCGAAGGGCGCGGTAATTGCCTTCAATGACATCAAGATCGACGACCAGGCAAGGAGTGTCCGGCTCGTCATTGGCGAGAAAACGGGAAATTTTCGCAGTCATCGCATACTCCGTACGCGAGGAGAATCACAAAGGGCGAGGAGTGCGGAACCGAGACGGTACCGCGGGATCTATGGACGGTCGCCGGTTTAAGGCCAGGGGCCTTAAGCGACCGTCTTCATACTATCCCTCGGGGAGAAGACGGGTGATGGTACCGTCCCCTGTCCATGACCGGCGACCGTGGCCGGGCGGATTGCACGCGTAAAGCAACGAATAACAACTGACATAGCTCTTTCCTCCGGGGTGCCGGGTTCACCGGCAGACATCAGAAGAACGCCTTGACGTCGTTGCTTAACCAACTTTGGGCCA
>DUZF01000332.1 GCA_013349665.1 Rhodospirillaceae bacterium
ATGGGGATCGGGCCCCAGCGGCCCGGAGCGGGTCAGGGCGCCGAAGGTGGTCAGGCCCGAGGCGATCACCGCCAGCGTCAGCGCCACTGCCAGCTTGCGGGCCAGACCGACGCGCCGGCCCCAAAGCCTGAACCGGGTGACCCGCTGGGCGAGTGAAATCATTTCAGTCCGCGCACGACCTGGATGTCGAGGTCGCGGATCTTCTTGCGCAGAGTATTGCGGTTGAGCCCCAGCACCTGGGCGGCCTTGATCTGGTTCCCGCGGGTCGCCTCGAGAGTGAGCGTGATCAGCGGCCGCTCGATTTCGCGCAGCACCCGGTCATAGACGCCGGCCGCCGGCAATCCGTCGGCATGGGCGGCGAAGTAATCGCGTAGATGGCGTTCCACCGTTGACGACAGGCCTTCGTTCTCCAGCGGGTTGCTGGCCTCCACCGGCGGCGCGCCGCCGGCCAGTTCGGCCTCGACCACCTCGATGCCGATGACTTCCTGGGAATACAGCGCCGCCAGCCGGCGCACCATATTCTCCAGCTCCCGCACATTGCCGGGCCAGCGATGGCGTTTCAGGCGCTCCATCGCCAGGCTGTCGATGGTTTTGCCGGGCAGACCCTCGGCGGCGGCAAGGACCAGGAAATGGCGCACCAGTTCGGCGATGTCCTCGGTGCGTTCACGAAGCGGCGGCAGGCGGATCGGCACGACATTGAGGCGGTAAAACAGGTCCTCGCGGAACAGACCCTGGCGGATCAGCTGGGTGAGGTCGCGATGGGTGGCGGCGATGATCCGCACATTGGCGCGGATCGGCGTGCGTCCGCCGACGGTGGTGTATTCACCCTCCTGCAGCACGCGCAGCAGGCGGGTCTGAGCCTCGGGCGGCATGTCGCCGATCTCGTCGAGGAACAGGGTGCCGCCCTCCGCCTGCTCGAAACGTCCGGCGGCGCGCTGGGTGGCGCCGGTAAACGAGCCCTTCTCGTGGCCGAACAGTTCGCTTTCGATGAGTTCACGCGGGATTGCCGCCATGTTGATGGCGACGAAGGGGCCGTTGCGCCGCTTGCCGTAATCGTGCAGGGCGCGGGCCACCAGCTCCTTGCCGGTTCCCGATTCGCCGGTGATCATCACCGACAGGTCGGTGCCCATCAGCCGGGCCAGGGTGCGATAGATCTCCTGCATCGCGGGCGAGCGGCCGATCAGCGGCAGCGCTTCTTCCCCGTCGTCGGCGACCGCCGGGTGGTCGGACGGCCGCTGGGTCGACAGGGCGCGCTGCACCAGGCTGACCAGCTCGCGGATGTCGAAAGGCTTCGGCAGATATTCGAAGGCGCCGCGCTGCGCCGCCTTGACGGCGGTGAGCAGGGTGTTCTGGGCGCTCATCACGACGATGCGCAGATCGGGACGGATCTTCTTGATGCGCGGCAGCAGATCGAGGCCGTTCTCGTCCGGCATGACGACGTCGGTGATCACCAGATCGCCGTCGCCGTCGGCCACCCAGCGCCACAGCGTCGCCGCATTGCCGGTGGTCCGCACCTCATAGCCGGCACGGCCGAGGGCCTGACTCAGAACGGTGCGGATGCCGCGATCGTCGTCGGCCACCAGGATGGTCGAAGCACTCATTTCTCACCGTCCATGTTGGTGACTTTCGGCAGCATGACCCGGAATACGGTGCGTCGCGGCTGGCTGTCGAATTCGATGACGCCGGCATGGTCGCCGATGATCTTGGCGACCAGAGCGAGGCCGAGCCCGGTGCCGCTGGCCTTGCTGGTGACGAAGGGGTCGAAAAGCTGCGGCCGCAGATCCTCGGGGATCCCGTGGCCGTTGTCCTGGATACTGATCACCAGCGGCAGCGGCGTGCGGCTGTCGGTGCCCGGCACGGCCAGGCGGATGCCATGCTGGTAGGCGGTGGACAGCACGATCTCGCCGCCATCGGCCGGCACCGCCTCGGCGGCGTTCTTGATCAGGTTGAGGAAAGCCTGGATCAGCTGGTCGCGGTTGCCCAGCACCGGCGGCAGCGACGGATCATAATTCTCGATGAAGCGGATATGGCGGCCGAAACCGGCCTGGGCGACCCGGCGGACATGCTCGAGCACCCGGTGGATGTTGACCGCCACCCGTTCGATCGGCCGCTTGTCCGAAAACACCTCCATGCGGTCGACCAGGGCGACGATGCGGTCGGCCTCGTCGCAGATCAGCCGGGTCAGGCTGCGGTCCTCGATCGAACATCCCTGTTCGAGCAACTGGGCGGCGCCGCGGATACCGGACAGCGGGTTCTTCACTTCATGGGCGAGGATGGCCGCCATGGCGGTCACCGACCGCGCCGAATTGCGATGGGTCAGCTGCTGGCCGATCTTCAGTGCCATCGATTGCTCATGCAGGGTGATCACCAGCCAGCCGGGCATTTCCGCCAGCGGCGCCGCCTGGATGTTCATCGAGCGGACGCCGGTGCGCGGGCTGTCCAGGGCGACGCCGTATTCGGAGACGCAGGTGGCGCCGCTGCGGGCCTGTTCCAGCAGGCCGAACAATGGGCAATCGGGCGGCAGCAGCTGGATCAGCGACATGCCGCAGAGCATGGCGGCGCTGGAATCGAACAGGGTTTCGGCGGCGGCGTTGACCTGCTGGATGATGTCGGTGCCGTCGACCACCAGGATCACCGAGGCCAGCGCGTTCAGGATCGCCATCGGGTCGGGCGGCGCGGAGGTCGCCTGCCGCCTGGACAGGAAGGCTAGACGGGAGTTGGTCATGCGGCCTCGCGCTCGAGCAATGGATCGTAGTAGCGGCGGATCAGCGCCTGCACCTCTTTCGGCGCCAGCGACTGGTTGACGGCGGCGCGGAATTCCGCCGATCCGGCCAAGCCCTTGGTGTACCAGGCGACATGCTTGCGCCCCAGGCGACAGCCGGTTTCGTCGCCGTAATGGTCGATCATGGCGGCGAAATGGTCGAGCAGCACCGCCAGTTGGACCGACAGCGGCGGATCAGCCGGCCGCCGGCCGGTGGCCAGGAACTCCGCCACCTGCCCGGGAAACCAAGGCCTGCCGTAGCTGCCGCGCCCGATCATGACGCCGTCGGCCCCGGACAACTCAAGCATCCGGGCGGCATCGTCGAAGCTGGTGACGTCGCCGTTGCCGATTACCGGCAGCGACACCGCCTGCTTGACCTGACGGATAAAGGACCAGTCGGCGCGGCCGGTATAGAGCTGGGCGCGGGTGCGGCCATGCACGGTGATCATGCGGATGCCTGCATCCTCGGCGATTTTCGCCAGACGGGGAGCATTGCGGTTGGCCTCGTCCCAGCCGGTGCGCATTTTCAGGGTCACCGGCAGATCGACGGCGCGGACCACCGCCTCGAGAATACGACCGGCCAGCGCCTCGTCCTTCATCAGCGCCGATCCGGCGTCGCCCTTGACCACTTTCTTGACCGGGCAGCCCATGTTGATGTCGATGATGGCGGCACCGCGGTCGGCGTTGAGGCGGGCGGCCTCGGCCATCACCTCGGGTTCGCAGCCGGCCAGCTGCACGGCCATGGGAAATTCCTCGGCGCAACCAGTAGACATTTTCAGCGTCTGCCGGTTGGCGCGGATCATCGCCTCGCTGGCGATCATTTCAGACACCACCAGGCCGGCGCCGAAGCCTTTGACCAGGCGACGGAACGGCATGTCAGTGACCCCCGACATGGGGGCGAGAATAACCGGATTGTCGAGCTTGACCGGCCCGATGCAGAGCGTCATAAGGCTGTTTCCCACCGAGAGGGATGCATATTAATTGTGCAACGGCCGAAGCGCAATGCAAATAATAGGGGGGAGCTGCCTATGAAAGCAGCACTTGCTTGACGAATTTGACGCCGAAATAGCCAATGATGATCAAAGAATAAGCCAACAGCATGGTCCGCGCGGCGATCTGCCCGCGTACGCCGCAGACGCGGCGCCCGATCAGCAGCAGCCCGATGAGGACGAAACCGGTCAGCGACAGCAGGGTCTTGTGGTCGAAGGACAGCAGTCGTCCGTTCTCGCCGTATTGGGTGGCCATGCCGGTGGCCAGACCGAGACCCAGCACCAGCTCGGCCAGCAGCAGCAGGCGCTCGAACAGACGCTCGCTGTCGGTCACCGACGGCAGCATGCGGGTCAGGCCGTTGGGCTGCTTGCTCTTCAGCGCGCGGGCCTGGAGGAACGAGGCCAGGGCCGCCGAGGCCGCCACCGTCAGGAAGGCCAGACTGGCGATCGACACCAGGATATGGCTGTCGATCCAGCCGCTGGACAGGCTTTGCGGCAGGGGCGCGCCGGCCGCCGAGACGAACAGGGCGGCCATCAGGCCGAGCAGCATCAGATAGGCCAGCAGCAGCGGCGACAGCCGCCAGGCCTGGCGGTGAAAGGCGGCGATGACGGCGAACAGCACCAGGCTGGCGGCGATGCCGACCCACAGGGTGGCCGACAGATTGGTCTGCCAGCTGCCGGTAAGCTGGCTCGCCGACCACCAGACGGCGGCGCAGACGGCCAGTCCCAACACGCCCCAGAAGCCCCCGTCCCGTCCCGTCGGCCGCAGCAGCGGCAGCAGGGCGGCGGGAGCCAGGGCAATCAGGGCGGCCAGATTGAAGACGAGCGGATTAACCATGCGCCGACTATAGCCGCCGCGAGGTTTCTGGGGAAGAGAGCATGGTATGATTACTGAAAGTTGTGCCGGGCAAAGTCTTCCTCAAATGCCTTGGGGGACATGCATTCCGCACTCGATCGCACATTGCTAAATTGTAGTGCCATTTTAATGTTTAACCACGAAGACACGAAGGCACGAAGGATTAAGAAGAAAATTTATTCACCTTTTTTTCTTCGTGTCTTCGTGTCTTCGTGGTTAAAAACTATCGTTTATTCAGGATGTTGCGGATCGGCGAATTCCCCTTCCATTCGTTCCCATCCGTTGCTATCCGTTCCATCCGTGTCTGATGAAAGGGAACCAACCGATGATCGATTGCGTGGCCTTGGTGGTGGCGGCCGGGCGGGGCAGCCGTTTCGGCGGCGACACCCCCAAGCAATGGCACGATCTGGGGGGGCGGGCGGTGCTGCGGCACAGCCTGGCGGCCTTCGCCGCCCATCCGCAGGTCGATGCGGTGCTGGCGGTGATCCATCCCGACGACCGGC
>DUZF01000235.1 GCA_013349665.1 Rhodospirillaceae bacterium
GGCGCGTTGAGCGCCCGCGCCATCGTTGGCGCGTAGCCAAGCCGCCGGAGGCGGCGCCCGGCGCCTGAGGGACAGTTGCTTATAGACCGTTGATCGCGGGCGGGCCAAGCCCCACCTCCTGCCTCAGGCACTCAGCATAGGAGGACAGGCATGGCCCGCACCCGCGTGATCGACCTCAGGCCGGTATTGATTTCCCTATCCATGCTGACGGTGATCCTTGGCCTGATGGCGACGCTGCTGGCCGGCTGCAACACCACCGAAGGATTTGGCAAGGACGTCAAATCCGCCGGCAGCGGCATTGAACACTCGGCCGAGAAGAACAAATAGGATTTGGCGGCCGGCGGTTGGCGGTGCAAAATACCGTTTCGCCAGTCTGACTGCGCCGGGGACCGATGAAACAAGATACCAAGATCGTGCATGGCGGTCGCCATCCGGAACAGCATTTCGGCGCCGTCAATCCACCCGTCTACCACGTCTCGACGGTCACCTACCCCACCATCGGAGCGCTGCGCGAAGGCGAAAAGCGCCCCTATGACGGGCTGCGCTACGGCCGCTACGGGACCCCCACCAGCTTCGCCCTGGAAGAAGCCGTCTGCGCGCTGGAGGGCGGCTACCGGTCGATTTCCACCGCCTCCGGACTGGCCGCCATCACCGGCACGCTGACCGCCTTGCTGAAATCCGGCGATCATGTGCTGATGGTGGACAGCGTCTATTTTCCAACCCGCCGCTTCTGCAACGAACAACTCAAGCGCTGCGGGGTGGAAACCACCTTTTACGATCCGCTGATCGGCGGCGGCATCGCCGCCTTGATCCGTCCCCAGACCCGCGTCGTTTTTGTCGAAGCCCCCGGTTCGCTGACCTTCGAGATGCAGGACATTCCGGCCATCGCCGCCGCCGCCCATGCCCGCGGCGCGCGGGTGGTGATGGACAACACCTGGGCGACGCCGCTGTTTTTCAGCCCCTTCAGCAAGGGGGTCGACGTCTCGATCCAGGCGGCCACCAAATTCATCGTCGGCCATTCGGACGCCATGCTGGGGGTCATCACCTGCGCCGACGAAGCCTTGTGGAAGGAGATCAAGACCTCGGTGGCGCAGTCCGGGGTCTGCGCCGGCGCCGAGGAGGTCTATCTCGGCCTGCGCGGCCTCAGGACCCTGGGGGTGCGTCTGCGCCAGCACCAGGAAAGCGGGATGTTCCTCGCCAACTGGCTGAAGGCCCGCCCGGAAGTGAAGCGGGTTCTGCACCCCGCCTTGCCGGACGACCCCGGCTATGACATCTGGCGCCGTGACTTCACCGGCGCCTGCGGTCTGTTCGCCGTGGAACTGACCCCCTGCCCCGCCTCGGCGGTGGATGCCTTCCTCGACGGCCTCAGGCATTTTGCCCTGGGCTACAGCTGGGGCGGCTTCGAAAGCCTGATCATCCCCACCACCGGCACCATCCTGCGGACGGCCAGTCCCTGGGAAACCGCCGGTCCGACCTTGCGCATCCATACCGGTCTGGAGGATCCCGAGGACCTGGTGGCCGACCTCACCGCCGCCTTTACCCGACTGGCCAAGGTACAGCTGTAAGATCATTTGTATAATCAGCGATGAGTGACCTCCAGGCGAACGACAAACACCGCCGCGAAGCCAGACGTTTCGTCGACGCCTTGGCAACCCGCCTGACCGAACTTGAACATATGGCGAAAGACGCCAAACGGCACGAGGCCTTCCAGCCCGAAGACTATGCCCGTTTCCGATCCCTTTTTGACCATTTCCGCAAATTGAGCGAGGAATTCCAGATCCTCAGCCATCTGACCGAGAATTCCCTGGCCAAATTCGAAGTCAACGACCAGCGCGGCAACACCGAATACCGGAACCTCGAAGCCTATTTCTGGCGTTTGCAGGTGCCGATGCTGCACAGCATGATCGCCACCAATCTGCGTATGCTGCGGGTCTGGGACGACCGCCTGCGCCGGGGCCAGGGTCTGCCCATCGGCTCGCGGGAGCTGTTTATCGAAACCATCCGCCTGATCTATGACGCCCGCCTGCAGCTGTTGCGACCGCGCTATGTCGACCTGCTCGACGACGAAGCGCTGAAGGATGCCGAACGCGCCAATCGCATCCTCAAGGCCCTGATCAACAAGGCGCCGCGCCTGTTCGACTTCGGCGAGGACGGCGAACGGCCGACCAAACCGGCGGAAGACTCGTCGCGGTAAGGACCGGGAATCCAACCCACAACAAATAGTATATGAGTCTTGTTGTAGATACAGGGTGTTCCGCAGGTCCGATTTGAGAAAACACCCACAACCCCTTCTTTTATAAAAAGTTTCTCAGGACCTCCCCTTGACTTGATTATCGGTTGGAGTTAGCGTTCTCTAACGACCGTTCGGTAATCCGGCGGAAAAACCGGTTTTAGGACCCGAGGCGATGCCCATAGCAATGCTGTCGCGTGAAGAAATACTGGATCATCTTGCCGATACCTTCCGCCGTTACGGCTATGAAGGGGCGACGATGACCCGCATCGCCAAGGCCACCGGCCTCGGCAAAGCCAGCCTTTATCACTATTTTCCGCAGGGCAAGGCGCAAATGGCGGCGGCCGTCATCGGGTCGGTCACCGAATGGTTCGACGCCAATATTTTCAAGTCCCTGGAGTCGGTCCACCCGCCGCGCAGCCGTATCGTCGGCATGCTGGACATGCTGAGCGGCTATTACCAGGCGGGAAATCTGGCTTGCCTGCCGGGCCTGCTGGCCCTGACCGCCGAGCGCGAGATGTTCGCCCAGCCGATCGCCCAGTTCTTCTCGCGCTGGGTTGCCAGCCTGGCCCAGACATTGACGGATTCCGGCCTGGCCCGCGATATCGCCCAACGGCGCGCCAATGACGCCGTCGAGCGCATCCAGGGCGCGCTGATCCTCGGCCGCGCCTCCGGCGACGGCCGGGCCTTCGCCAGCATGGCGATCGAACTGCCCGACCAGCTGCTGGCCGGTGCCGACCGCTCCACCGTCTGGACCACCCGGCAGCCCCGTCTGCCTGGCGTTTCCTCCCCCGCCTTCGCGCCGCCGCGGCGCACCGTCACCGCATAAAAAGCGCCCGCCCGACCGGAGTCGGACGGGCGAAAAGGGATTTTTCAAGAGAGGGAGGCTGACCACTGATGGTCAACATCCCCTTCAGACTACAGAAATCATCGCTTTTTATCAATGATAATAATTCTTATTCGCTGTAAAGCTTGCCCGGCGGCACCAGGACCGGCGCCACCTCGTCCAGGCCGTCGGCTCCGACGGCGCGAAAAAAACAGCTGCGATGGCCGGTGTGGCAGGCGACGCCGAGCTGGTCCACCTTCGCCAGCACGGTGTCGCCGTCGCAGTCCACCAGCAACGCCACCAGGGCCTGTCGCTGTCCCGACGTCTCACCCTTGCGCCACAGGGCCTGCCGCGACCGCGAAAAATAGCAGACCTGGCCGGTGCGCAGCGTTTCCTCTACGGCCTCGCGGTTCATCCAGGCCAGCATCAGCACCTCGCCGCTGTCATGCTGCTGGGCGATCACCGGCACCAGGCCATCGGCATTGAACAGGATCTGGGACAACAAGGCGTCGGCATCGGTCATCGCTTGGCTCCGGCTCAGGTCACCACTTCGATCTCGTCATAGCGCTTCACGCGATAGACCGCCAGCGAAGCCAGCCAGCCGACGGCAAACACCGCGATGATCCCATAGCCCAGCAGGCCGAAATTTTCATTGATCAGGCCGATAAACTCCCAGAACGGGCCGTCCAGTTTGAAGTGACCGGCAAACAGGCCGAGAGCCTCCAGCCCGCCCACGATCACCGCGGCCAGGACCGAGATGAAGGTGATGGTCAGATTGTAGTAAAGCTTGCGCACCGGTTTGACGAAGGCCCATCCATAGGCCCCCAGCATCAGCACCCCGTCCGTGGTGTCGATCAGCGCCATTCCCGCCGAGAACAGCGCCGGGAAGACCAGGATCGACCAGGGAGACAAACCATTGGCCGCCCCCGAGGCGGAAATGCCGAGCAGGCCGACTTCGGTCGCCGTCTCGAAGCCCAGCCCGAACAGCAGGCCCAGGGCGTACATCTGCCAACTGCTGTCGATCAGCCTGAACAGCCGGCGGAACAGCCGGCACAACAGGCCGCCACCGCCCAGCATCGCATCCAGGTCCTCCTCGACCAGACGCCCTCCGGCCTTCACGGTTCTGAAGGTCCTCCAGGTCGCCGTCAGGATGACGATATTGGCCGCGGCAATGGCGAACAGGAAGAACACCGAAACGCTGGTGCCGATGATCCCGCCAACCGCCTTAAAGTTCTCGAAGCGGTCCTGCAGGGCGGAGGTTGTCGCCGCCAGCACCACCGACAGGGCGACGACAATGGAGGAATGTCCAAGCGAGAAAAACAGACCGACCGCGACGGGCCGCTTTCCCTCCTGCATCAGCTTGCGGGTGACATTGTCGATGGCGGCGATATGGTCGGCGTCAACGGCATGACGCAGGCCGAAGCTGTAGGCCAGCAGGGCGGTGCCCATCAGCAGGGGATAATCGCGAAAGGCGATGAAGGCCCAGGCCCAGGCCAGCAGGTTGAAGCCCACCAGCAGCATGCCGATACCGAGGACCCTGCCGCGCAAGCCACCGCTCGCGTCTTTGAATATCCGGGAAAACATCGATACGCTCTCCTCACCCGCACCCGCCGCGCAGGAATAAGGGATGCGAAAGGGGAGCATCGGAGACTGATCCGATCCCGCCGCCCACCGCAGCCGGTTACGTTTGACGGGCAGGTTTCCTGGCTCGCGGGTCTTAGTCCAATGCGCCCGGCCTTCCCGGTTTCCCAGTGGCCTTACGGACGCGGACTCGCCGCTCACAGTTGCGGGGGCAGCCACGGATCAGGCCCCTGTCTGGGTCGTCCCTACCGTGTTCCCTTTTGATCCAGCAGGCTCTGCCTGCTTGGAACCCATCACCGCCATAGCTAACCGTTTTGCGCCTTGTTGTCCATAAACATGGCGCTTCCCTCACGGTGATCGCTTCAGGTTAACGGCTTGACAGGAAGATAGGGGAGTCCCAAGGCGAGAAGAATGTGATTCATAGGAGGCTTCGTTGATGAGCGAGGCCACCCATGTCGCAAGCACCGAA
>DUZF01000132.1 GCA_013349665.1 Rhodospirillaceae bacterium
AGCAGCAATCGCCGCGCCGCCAGCTGGGCGGGGTCCGCCGCCACGGCGGCGGCGGCTTCCAGGGCGCCGAGGGCCGCCACCCCCTGGGCCATGCGGCAGATGGAGAACAGGCGGGTCACCGTTGCCGGCAGGTCGGCCAGCGGCAGGCCAAGCAGAGACTGGCCGATGCCCCGCGGGCGCCGGTTGACGATACCGACATGGCGGATCACTCCGCCGTCGATCTCCACGGTGATGTCGATGCCGCCATCCGCCGGGCTCATCAAGGCTCGACCAGCACCCGGGCGAAATAGTCGAGAGCCTCCAGCGCGTCGGCTGGTTCGAGTTTCTCCATGGCGAAGCCGCCGGCCTGCACGATCACATAGTCGCCGACCGCCGCCGGTTCGGGCAACAGCATCAGGTTGACCACCCGGCTGACGCCGAAACATTCGACGGTGGCATTGACGCCGTCGATCGAGCGGATCTGCGATGGAATGGCCATGCACATGGAGGAGCCTGCTACAGAGGTGTCAACGGCCGCCCAAGCGCCGCCAGTTCATCCTGCACCATCCCGACCACCTCGTCGAGACGATCCGCCACCGGCGCGGACAGGGTCATGGCGAGATCCAGCGACACCGGCTGAACGCCGATCAGCACCACCCGCTGGGGACTGCCGCCGCCGAATTTCAACGCCGCCAGCATGTCGGAAACGCCGATCTGATGGGGCGACAGCTTGGTCTTGAAAAAGGCCGGAACCTCGTCGTCGATCAGGCGGACGACGCTGCCCGGCGGCTGCCCCACCCTGACCGCGTCGACGATGATCAGTTGATCGGCGCCATGCAGCATGGGCAGCAATTCCATGCCGGTGGTGCCGCCATCCACCAACTCAACCTCATCGGGGATGCGAAAGCGGCTTTGCAGCCGCTCGACCGCATGGACCCCGACCCCCTCGTCGGACATCAGCACATTGCCGACGCCCAGGACCACGATCCTCACAATGCCTTCACCTGCACCACCGTCTTATGTTCCTTGTCGGTCAGATGCACCGCGCAGGCCAGGCAGGGATCGAAGGAATGCACGGTCCGCAGCACCTCGAGCGGCTTCTCCGGATCGGCCACCGGGGTCCCCAGCAAGGCCGCCTCATAGGGACCGATACTATCCTCCTCGTTGCGCGGCGCGGCGTTCCAGGTGGTCGGTACCACGCATTGGTAATTGGCGATCTTGCCGTCCTTGATCACCGCCCAATGCGACAGCACGCCGCGCGGCGCCTCATGGAAGCCGAAGCCCATGATCTCTTCCTTGGGGAACACCGGCTTGTTGAAGGTCTTGACGTCGCCCTTGGCGAGATTTTCCATCAACGCCTGCCAGTTGGCCTGCAGGCCTTCATACATCACGCCGCAGCGCACGGCGCGCGCCGCATGCCGGCCGATGGTGGAATGCAGCGCGGTGAGCGGGATCTTCGATCCGACCAGGGCGCTGACGGTGTCCACCACCTTGTTGACATAGCCGATGGTCGGCTGATGTCCGGCGGCGACGCCGCACAGCACCTGGGCCAGCGGACCGACCTGGGCCGGCTTGCCGTAGAAGGTCGGCGCCTTGACCCAGGAATATTTGCCGTCATCCTGGAAATCCGTGTAATTGGGCGTGGTCTCGCCCTTCCACGGATGCAGGGCGCCGGGCTTCTGGTAGTTGTACCAGGAATGCTTGACCGATTCGGCGACGCCATCCTTGAAATATTGATCGTCGAAGGACTTGATCGGCTTGTAGGTCGACAGGTCGCCGTCCTTGATATAGCCGCCCGGCATCATGAACTGCGTGCCCTTGCCGTCCATCGGCAGGTCGGGAACCGCCAGATAGTCGGTGATGCCTTTGCCGATGCCGGTCCAGTCGGCGTAAAAGGCGCCGATCGCCGCCACATCGACCAGATAGCAGTTGCGGATGAAGGAGCCGACCTTGTCGATCATTTCCTTGATCAGCAGCAGGCGCTCCACCGACAGCACCGACTGGCTGTCGGTGGCGATGGGATTGGACACGCCGCCTACCGCCAGGTTCTGAATATGCGGTGTCTTTGACCCCAGGGTTGAGACGATCTTGTTGGCATAGCGCTGCACATCCAGTGCCTGCAGGTAATGCGCCACCGCCAGCAGGTTGACCTCGGGCGACAGCTTCATCGCCGGATGGCCCCAATAGCCGTTGGTGAACACCCCCAGCTGCCCGCCGCCGACGAAGGTCTTCAGCCGGTTCTGCGTCTCGATCATCACATGGCGGCTGTTGCCGTCCCAGTCGGACAGGCTCTCGGCCAGCTGCGCGGTTTTCACCGGATCGGCCTTCAGCGCCGAGACGACGTCGACCCAGTCGAGCGCCGAGAGGTGATAGAAATGGACGATATGGTCATGCACCGCATGAGCGGTGATGATCATATTGCGGATGTATTGCGCGTTGAGCGGGATTTCCAGCTTGAGCGCGTTCTCGACGGCACGGACCGAGGTGACGGCATGCACGGTGGTGCAGACACCGCAGATGCGCTGGGTAATCGCCCAGGCGTCGCGCGGGTCGCGGCCCAGCAGGATCAGTTCGACGCCCCGCCACATCTGGCCCGATGACCAGGCCTTGCGGACCTTGCCGTTGTCCACCTCGCAGTCGATTCGCAAATGTCCTTCGATGCGGGTAATGGGGTCGATGGAAATTCTCGTTGCCACGGCAACTCTCCTCTACTTGCGAACCGAATGAAGGATGGGCAGGGTCTTGATGAAGACGATGTAGGCCAGCACCTCGAAGGCGACGATGCCGATGGTCACCAGCAGTTCGCCGGTCGCCGGGAAATAGTGCCAGCCCGGTCTTTGCTGGGCGATGATGTAGGCGTCCAGGCGATAGAGGATGCCGGCCAGCAGCAGGCAGCAGGCGGCCATGAACTGCAACTTGGCATTGGCCCGCCTGCGTTCGCTCGACAGCCAGAACAGCGGCAGCACATAGAGCAGGTTTTCCAGCCAGAACAGGCTGCTCAGCCCGCCCGAGGAAAACACCAGGTCGATCTTGCGCCCGGCGATGATGTCGGCCCAGCGGATGGCCAGGAAGGCGGCGATCAGCGGCACCATATAGAACCCCAGCGCCCCCACCAGATGGGCTTCGCTGGGCCGGCGATAGGCCTTGGTGACCAGGGTCGCCTCGAAGATGACGATGGCATAGCCCATGGCCAGCACCGACAGCAGGAACAGCAGCGGCAGCAGTTCGGTCTGCCACAGCGGATGGATGTGGAAGCCGAACACCACCAGCATCGAGCCGAGCGACGACTGGTGCATGGTGGGCAGCAGGACGCCCAGCGCGACGAAGAAGAACAGCGTCTTGTTGACCATCTTGCGGGTCGACGCCGAGGCGAAGCGTTCAGCCAGGACCGGCATGAATTCGATCCACAGCACCAGGCAATAGGCGGTAATGCAGGCGGCGACCTCGAACATCACCGAGGTGGGATTGGCCCATCCCGGCACATAAAGATGCCAGAAGTTCCAATACCGCCCCAGATCCACCAGCACCGACATGCCGCCCAGGCTGTAGCCGAACAGGCTGGCGGTCAGCGCCGGGCGGACCAGCGGATGGTATTCGCCCTTGTTCATCACATAGACCACCAGGGCCATGGCGAAACCGCCGCAGCCGAGAGCGGTGCCGATGACCACATCCCAGACGATCCACAGACCCCAGGGATAGGCGTTGTTGAGATTGGTGACGGCGCCCAGGCCGTAGACGAAGCGGTACAGCGCCAGTCCGGCGGCGATGAGGGCGAAGGCGCCGGCGATTACCGTCGTCCGGGTGACCAGCGGGCCGCCGAGAGGAGTTGCTTGGGCCATGGATCAGTCCTCCTCCTCATGATGCTGCGGCACATGCTTGCTGGCCGCGAAGACCAGACCGCCAAGCACCACCGCCGGCAGGATCAGCCCGTCATAGAGGGCCCCCTGGATGGTTTCCGAGGTCGCCGCGTAAGAGCGGTCGCGCAGCGCCGGATACCCCAGTTTGTCGAAATCGACGCCGGCCAACAGCAGCATCTGGGTGCCGCCCATCTCGGATTCGCCGTAGATGTGGCGGATATAATGGGCCGCCTTTTTCTCGTGGACGTCGGGCGAGCCGACGGTCTTGCGGGCGAAGGTGGTGGTTTCGCCGGGCGCCAGGGCCTGGCGGCGATCGGCCTCCGCCTTCAAGGCCGGCACCGGACCGAACAGGGTGGCGCCGGTCGGGCAGACCTCGGCGCAGGCCGGCATCTTGCCCTCGGCCTGGCGATGCTTGCACAGCTGGCATTTGAGGATGCGCGGAAAGGCCGTGTCGTATTGGAACTGCGGCACGCTGAACGGACAGGCGGCGACGCAATAGCGGCAGCCGATGCAGGCGTCGGCGTCATAGCTGACGATGCCGGTATCCGGGCTCTTGGTCATCGCCGTTACCGGACAGGCCGAGACGCAGGACGGATCGACGCAATGCATGCAGGACTTCTTGATGAAGGCGAAGCCGTTCTTCTCCTGGTCCTTGTGGTCGGCGGTACCGTCGGCATAAAGCTTGATGACGGTGATGGTGCGCCCCGAGATGTCGAGCGGCGTATCCCACAGCTTGTCGGCGGTGTTGAACTCCGGCTGGGTGTCGTTGGCCTCGCGGCAGGCCCTGACACAGGCCTTGCAGCCGACGCAGAGGGTCGAATCGTATAGCAACCCGACCGCCTTCGGCGGCATGGTCTTGTTGTCGCGCGCCTCACTGGGCGCCGCCGCCGCCAGGACGGCGCCACCGGCCGCCGCCGTGGTGAGGAAATTGCGTCTGGTCAGTGCCATGGGATCATTCCTTGCCACTCGACTTTTCATCCGACTTGCCGAGATTGCGGCCGATGGCCACCCCGGCCCCGGCCGCCACACCGACGACCGCGGCGACCACCGCCGCCGAGCCGAGGCTCACTCCCTGGCCCTGCTCCTCCTGGATGCGGGGGTAGGACACCGGCGGCACGATGTATTTCGGCTCGGCCAGGGCGTGGATCGGCTTGGTAAAGCCAATGCCCTGTTCGCTGCAGCCGATGCAGGGATGG
>DUZF01000230.1 GCA_013349665.1 Rhodospirillaceae bacterium
GCCTGGGGCTGGTGTCGCCGGCCGAGTTCATTCCGCTGGCCGAGGAGACCGGGCTGATCGCCCCGCTCGGCGAATGGGTGCTGTACCAGGCCTGCAAGGACGCCGCCGGCTGGCAGCGGAGCGGCGCCGAACCGGTGACCGTCGCCGTCAACCTGTCGAACCGCCAGGCCAAGCTGGGATTGCAGCAACTCGCCCGCCATGCCGCCCGTGCCCTGGACGACAGCGGACTGTCCCCCGATCTGCTGAAGTTCGAGATCACCGAAAGCTTCGTCATCGAGGAAACCGAGGCGATGCTGGCCTGGCTGCGGACCATCCGGGAGACCGGCATCCGCCTGTCGGTGGATGATTTCGGTACCGGCTATTCCTCGCTCAGCTATCTGCGCCGGCTGCCGGTGGACATCGTCAAGATCGACCGCTCCTTCGTCTCCGAGGTCGGCACCAACGCCGACGACGCGGCGCTGGTCAGGGCCATCATCTCGATGGCCCATAATCTCCGTCTGGACGTCGTTGCCGAAGGGGTGGAATCCCTGCAGCAGCTGGAATTTCTGCAGTCCGCCGATTGCGACATGGTGCAGGGATACCATTTTCACAAGCCGATGACCGGCGAGGCGTTTGCGCGCGTCGTCCTGAACCGTTAAGGTGGCCGGATGGCTGTTATCTTCGTGGCGCGCAGCGCCGAGCTGATCAAATGGGGCAGCGATGTCGGGCTGGGCAAGAACCTGTACAAGGTCGGTCTGGCCGACAGTCCCGAGGACGTCGCCGACTGGCCGGCGGCGAAGCTCTGCGGCGTCGCCGACTGGACCGTTCTCGGCCAGCAGGACGCCGGCGAGCTGACCGCCGAGGCGATCCTCGAGCGCTTAAGCAAAAAAGAAAAAATGATCGACCCGACGCTTTATCCCAGGCTGCGCGGCGAACGGGGGGTGTTCAAGGTCCGTCCGGAACAGGTGGAGAACCATATCCTGGTCAAGAAGGCCCTGGACGGCATCGAGGTGAAGGACCTGAAACTCAAGCCCACCGATATCGCCGCCTATCTCATTCACAATGCGCTTCGTTGAGGTGTCATGTCCGCACTGATCCTGCCCTATCGCGGCATTCGGCCGACCATCGGCCGCGACGTCTTCATCGCCGAAAACGCCGTCATCATCGGTGATGTCGAGATCGGCGCCAACAGCAGTATCTGGTACGGCTGTGTGCTGCGCGGCGACGTCCATTCGATCCGCGTTGGCGAACGCACCAACATCCAGGACGGCACCGTCGTGCATGTCACCGATGGCAAATTCTGCACCGTTATCGGCTCCAATGTGACCATCGGCCATGGCGCCATCCTGCATGGCTGTTCCCTGGAGGACGGCGCCTTCATCGGCATGCGGGCGACGGTGCTGGACGGCGCGGTGGTGGAGGGCGGTTCCATGGTCGCCGCCGGCGCTCTGGTCACTCCCGGCAAACGGGTGCCGCGCGGAGAAATGTGGGCCGGCAGCCCGGCCAAACTGCTGCGCCGCATGAGTGAAGAGGAAATGGCCGGATTTGCCTGGTCGGCGCCGCATTACGCCGAACTGGCGGGCGAATATCTGTTGGAAAGTAAGAACAGGTAAGGCCACCACGAAGGCAGGAAGGCAGGAAGGCAGGAAGGCAGGAAGGTAAAAAAGGACCGGCAAGAATGCCGGTCCTTTTCTCTTGGTTTCAGCCCACCCGTACCTTGGCGTAGGAACCGGGAGCGTCTTCGATGGTCTTCACCTTGCCGTCGCCGGGCAGTCGTGCCGCTACCTGGGCACCGCCGAACTTGGCGGTCCACTCGGCCCAATCGGGCCACCAGGACCCTTCATGCTGCTTGGCGCCGTTGAACCAGACTTCCGGGTCCTTGGCGTTCTTGGGGTTGGTCCAGTAGCAGTATTTCTTGGCCTCGGGCGGGTTGATGATGCCGGCGATGTGGCCCGAGGCCGAGAGGACGAATTTCACCGGTCCGGTATAGAGGCGGGTGGCGGCATAGGTGCTCTTCCACGGGGCGATATGGTCCTCGCGGGCGGAGATGATATAGCTCGGCACCTTGATCTTGCGCAGGTCGATGGGCACGCCCTTCAGCCGGATGCCGCCCGGCTCGATCAGCCGGTTTTCCTGGTACATCTTGCGCAGATAGAAGCTGTGCATCGCCGCCGGCATGCGGGTGGAATCGGAATTCCAGTACAGCAGGTCGAAGGGGAAGGGCTCCTTGCCCAGCAGGTAGTTGTTGACGACGAAGGACCAGATCAGGTCGTTGGCGCGCAGCATGTTGAAGGTGCCGGCCATTTCGCTGCCGTCGAGATAGCCGCGTTCCCGCATCTTCTCTTCCAGCGAGGACAACTGGTCTTCGTCGATGAACACCGACAGTTCGCCGGCCTCGGCGAAATCGGTCATGGTGGTGAAATAGGTCGCCGACAGGATGCGGTCGTCGTCCTTGGTCGCCATATAGGCCAGGGTCGAGGCCAGCAGGGTGCCGCCGAGGCAATAGCCGATGGCGTTGACCTGGCGCTCGCCGCAGGCCTGCTCGATGACATCGAGGGCGGCCAGAGGTCCATCCACCATGTAGTCCTCGAAGCTTTTCTTGGCCAGCTTCTCGTCGGGATTGACCCAGGAAATGACGAATACGGTATGCCCCTGTTCCACCGCATAGCGGATGAACGAATTTTTCGGGCGCAGATCGAGGATATAATATTTGTTGATCCACGGCGGAATAATCATCAAAGGCGCCTTGTGCACCTTCTCCGTGGTCGGCGTGTATTGCAGCAACTCGATCAGGTCGTTGCGATAGATCACCTTGCCGGGGGTGGTGGCGATGTTTTCGCCGACCTTGAAGGCGTCGAGGTCGGTCATGCGGATGGCCAGCTTGCCTTTGCCGCGCTCGAGGTCCTGCAGCAGATGGTCGAGGCCCTTGAGCAGGTTCTCGCCGCCGGTTTCGACGGTGGCGCGCAGCACTTCCGGATTGGTCATGGCGAAATTCGACGGCGCCATGGCGTCGATGAACTGGCGGGTATAGAAATCCACCTTCTTGGCGGTGTGGTCGTCGAGACCGTCGACGTCATGGACCACGCCCTGGATCCAGCGGGCGGTCAGCAGATAGGACTGTTTGATGAAGTCGAAGACTTCGTTGTCCTGCCACATCTCGTCCTTGAACCGGCGGTCGCCTTCCTCCGGCTGCACCACCGGCGCCGAGGCCTCGCCCATCAGGCGCCGCGCGGTGCTTTGCCACAGCTGCATGTAGTCCTGCCAGAGGTTCATCTGCGCTTCCACCAGGCGCGCCGGATCGGTCATCATCCGGGTGGTCATCTGCAGGAAGGCGTCGCCGATGTTCAGCGGGTCCTTGAAACTGCCGATCGACCCGTCGGCCGCCTGCCGCGCGAGGAACTCGGTGACGATACGCTGGCTTCGCTCGGCGATGTTGCTTACCGCTTTCGAAAGCTCGGTAGGATTGACGAATTTCAGGTCCGTCGCTTGCTGGTCACCCATCTTGTCCTCTGTCGGTTCAGGCCATAGTTTGGCAAGGATGCAAATCGTACTGCGATTCGCAAGCTATTTTGCAGTGCAGCGACACGTCCATCGGCAACACGCCTCTGGGCATGATCCCCTGACCTCATATATACTTCATTTCCGCAATTGTTAAATGTCCGTTCGCCGGGTGTGCATTGCGGAAGGAAAGCGTCTCAGGATCTTTTGTCAGGGAGCGATCGTCCGACCATGGTTGAGGCCAGAAAAACGAACCGGGCCGGTATAGGCCTGGCGGGGTGTGGCGTGTTGCTTTCGCTGATGACGTTGACCGGCTGCGGGTCGGTCGGTGACGCGGTCAATCCGGTCAACTGGTATCGCGGCGTCCGCGACTGGGTCTCTGACGCCCCCGAGCGGCCTGCCCCCGAGGAACAGTCCAAGGCCGGCAAGGACTACCCCAAAATCGTCAATGACAAGCGGCCGGAAGTGGCCGCCGGCAAGGAGCGGGCCGACCTCGCCAAGGGGCTGGCGGCGGATCGCGCCAATGCCCAATACACCCAGGATTCCCTGCGTCGCGAAGGTAATCCGACCCGGCCGCTGAGCGCCGAGGCCGCCGTTGCCAAGCCGGTGCCGCCGCCGCCCGAGGCGCCGCCGGCGCCGATGGTCAAGGCGGTGCCGCCGCCGGCACCACCGCCGCCAGCACCACCACCGCCATCGCCGCCGCCAATGATCAAGGCGGCGCCGCCACCGCCACCACCGCCACCACCGCCACCACCGGCCGCCGAGCCGCCGGCCAGGTTGGCGCCGCAAAGCCGGGCGCCTGAACCGCCGCCGGCACCGGTATCCCAGCAGACCGCCGCCGCGGTGCCGCCGCCGCCGCCCGTAGCCACCGCCCCGGCGGCGCCGGCCACCGTCGAGGAGATCTATCGCCGCCGCCTGGCTGAGTTCAATACGCCGACGGCGGCGGTTCCGGTGGTGGCGACCACGCCGGCGCGGATGGCGGTCAATGCCGTCGCCACGTCCTCCGACCGCGGCCAGGTGGTGCTGACGCCACCCTGGGAGGCGAGAAAGTCGCCCTTCAAGCCGTTGGAGTCCTGGGACCCGTCGCGCAGCGCCGCCTCCTTCCAGGTCGGCGATCTCGCCTTCGGCGAAGGCACCGCCGCCCTGTCCTCGGCCGATGTCGCCTCGCTCAAGGAAATCGCCGCCCTGGCCCGTGAACGGAAGGGCTCGCTGAGATTGGTCGGCCATTCAGCCAGTTCGCGTCTTGATGTCGATCCCTCCGCCAACCGCGAGGCCAATCGCCTGCTGGCGGCACGCCGGGCCGATGTGGTTGCCCAGCAACTGGTCCGCCTGGGCGTGCCGGCGGGCCGCATCTATGCCGGCGCCGCCGCCGACACCGGCATGACCCTGGCCGGCGGGGCTTCCTCCGGCGGTGAGTCGACCGAGATCTATATCGACTATTGA
>DUZF01000203.1 GCA_013349665.1 Rhodospirillaceae bacterium
TTTGTCCCCCGACGGTGGTCGGTGTCGGAATCGGCGGCACCTCGGATGTCTGCATGCGTCTGGCCAAGGTGGCAGCCACCCGACCCCTCGGCACCTCCTGTGCCGACGAGGCGGGACGTGCCCTGGAAGCCGAATTGGGAACGGCGGTCAACCGGTTGGGGATCGGACCGCAGGGATTGGGAGGCGACGCCACCGCCTATGCCGTTCATGTGGAGGTGGCGGCCACTCACATCACCCTGAACCCGGTGGCCGTCAACATCCAGTGCCATTCCGCGCGACGCGCCTCGGCCGTCTTCACCGCCACCGGCGTCGAGATAGGCGCATGAGCCGCACGCACTATTTGAGCCCGCCGCTTTCGGAAGCTGCCGTCCGCGCCCTGAAGGCGGGTGATCGGGTGGTTCTCGACGGCCTGCTGTACGGCATCCGCGACGCCACCCAGATCGCACTCTTCGATCATGGGCGAACCACTCGCTTCGACCTTGCCGGCCAGGTGGTGATCCACACCGCGCCCAATGTACGCCGCCTGGGAAACGGTTTTGAGCCGGTCTCGGTGGGCACCACCACCAGCGCCCGCATGGAACGCTTCACCCGGCCGCTGATGGAGCGCCTGGGTGTCCGCGTCATCATCGGCAAGGGCGGGTTGTCGGAAGACTCGCTCGCCGCCTTCAACGAACTGGGTGGCGTTTATCTTGCCGTCAACGGCGGTTGTGCCGCCATCGAGACAACCTGGATCGAACAGATCGACGACGTCGACCTTCTCGATCTCGATCCCGAATGCCTGTGGCGCTTCATTGTCAGAGGTTTCGGCCCATTGTTGGTGGCCATGGATTCCCATGGCCGCAGCCTTTACGAGGAACGCCGGCGCGCCGTCGTGGAGCGTCGCGACGCGGTGCTGACCGACTTGGGGATCGTGCCATGAGGCAGGAGGTCACCGACATCCTGATCCTCGGTGCCGGAGGCGCGGGCCTGCTCGCTGCGCTGCATGCCCGTGAGCGGGCGCCGGATGCCCGCATCGCCATTGCCGTCAAGGGTTTGCTGGGGAAATGCGGCTGCACCCGCATGGTCCAGGGCGGCTACAATGTGGCACTGGCCGCCGAAGATTCGGTCGAGCGCCATTTCCGTGACACCATCGAGGGCGGACAATGGCTGAACGATCAGGACCTGGCCTGGACCCTGGTCAATACGGCGCCGCAAAGAGTGCGCGAGTTGGAAAACCGCTGGGGCTGCTTCTTCGACCGCAACGCCGACGGCACGCTGCATCAGAAAGCCTTTGCCGGCCAAACTTTTGACCGCACCGTCCACAAGGGCGACCTGACCGGTATCGAGATCGTCAACCGCCTCGCCGAGCAGGTCAGGGGCGCCGGCATCGACCGGTTCGAGGACCATCGGGCGGTTGCTCTGATCCCCTCGCAAGATGGAACAACCATCGCCGCTGTGTTGCTGATCGACATCCGTAGCGGCGGCTTTGTGCTGGTTCGCGCCAAGGCGGTGCTGCTGGCCACCGGCGGCGGTCCCACCATGTACCGCTACAACACGCCGTCCGGCGACAAGAGCTGCGACGGTCTGGCGATGGCGCTCCGGGTCGGGTTGGAGTTGCGCGATATGGAAATGGTGCAGTTCCATCCCACCGGGCTGCTGGCCGGCGAGGATACCCGCATGACCGGTACGGTGCTGGAGGAGGGTTTGAGGGGGGCCGGTGGCCACCTGCTCGATGGTGCCGGCAACCGCTTCATGGAGGAATTCGATCCCCGGGGCGAGCGCGCCACCCGTGATATCGTCAGCCGCGCCATCATTGAGATCGTGCGGGCTGGCCGCGGCGCTCCGGGCGGCGGCGTTCATCTCCGTATGAACCATCTAGGGCCGGACAATGTGCGGAAACAGTTCAAGGGCATGGTCGAGCGCTGTGCCGATTGCGGGTTCGACCTGGCCGGCGGCCTGGTCGAGGTGATTCCCACCGCCCACTACCTGATGGGTGGTGTGGTATTCCGCCCCGACGGCAGAACTGCCATGGCGGGGCTGTTCGCCGCGGGCGAAGACACCGGCGGCGTCCACGGCGCCAACCGCCTGGGTGGCAACGGTGTCGCCAATTCCACTGTATTCGGCGGCATCGCCGGCGAGGCGATGGCCGCCTGGATCGCCGGGCGCGCCCTGGCCGAAGCGGACAGCAAGCGGATAAGGGGAGCCGAGGCGGAGGCGCGGCGGCCGCTGGGCGGTGCTGAGGGCGATCTCGATGGGCTGCGCCGGCGCCTTCAGGCATTGATGTGGGACGACGTCGGTATTCTTAGGGAACAGTCGGGCCTGGAACACGCCGAAGCGCTCCTGCAAGTCCTCGAAACTGAGCTGGACTTCATCGGCGTGCCGGAAGCGCCCGCCTACAATCTGGCTTGGCACGACTGGCTGAACCTGAGAAACCAGATACTGGTCAGCCGCGCCATCACCGCCGCCGCGCTTCAGCGCCGCAATTCCGCCGGTGCTCACTGGCGCGCCGACCATCCGCAGCATCCCGATGCCGGTGCCTCCCGCCATACCCTGGTCTGCCTTGATGGCGACCGGCTGATGGCTTCCGATGCGCCGGTGCGCTTCACCCGTCTTTCCCCTCAACCACCAGGAGGTCAACTTGTCAGCGCCTGATTTCATCGTTCACGCCCCCGGCGACAATGTCGGAGTGGTGGTCGTCGAGACCGTCGAAGCCGGAAAGCCGCTGGTCGGCTGGGTGCTCGACACCGACGCCACCATTTCGGTTCAAGCCCTCGACCCCATCCCCCTGGGCCACAAGGTGGCGCTCACCGACATTCCCGACGGTGCCGGAGTGCTCAAATACGGTCATGACATCGGTCGCACGGTCGCCGCCATCGGCAAGGGGCGCCATGTCCACGTCCATAACCTCAAGACAAGGCGGTGGTGAGCATGCCCTCCTTTTTCGGATATCGCCGCGAGAACGGCCGCGTCGGCGTGCGCAACCACGTCATCATCCTGCCGCTTGATGATCTCTCCAACGCCGCCTCCGAGGCGGTCGCCAACAACATCAAGGGCACGCTGGCAATCCCGCACCCTTATGGCCGGTTGCAGTTCGGCGCCGATCTGGACCTGCATTTCCGCACTCTGATCGGCACCGGCGCCAACCCCAATGTCGCCGCCGTGGTGGTCATCGGCATCGAACCAGGCTGGACCAAACGGGTGGTGGACGGCATCAAAGCCACCGGCAAGCCGGTTCAGGGCTTTGCCATCGAAGGCAATGGCGATATCTCCACCATCGCCGCGGCCTCGCGCGCCGCCAAGGACTTCGTCCATTGGGCCAGCGAACTGGTGCGCAGCGAGGCCGATATCCGGGATCTGTGGGTATCGGTGAAGTGCGGAGAATCCGACACCACCTCCGGACTGGCCTCCAATCCGACGGTGGGCGACTTCATCGACAAGGTGGACGCCCTGGGCGCAACCACCTGCTTCGGCGAAACCTCGGAGCTGACCGGCGCTGAAGCTGTCTGCGCCACCCGCGCCGCCAATCCGGCGGTGGGCGAGAAGTTCCTTAAGACCTGGAGCGACTACAACGACTTCATTCTTGCCAACAAGACCAACGACCTTTCGGAAAGCCAGCCGACCAAGGGCAATATCGAGGGGGGGCTGACCACCATCGAGGAAAAGGCCTTCGGCAATTTCCAGAAGATCGGCAAAAAGGCCCGCTATGTCGATGTCCTCGAACCGGCGCAGGCGCCGACAAAGGGGGCCGGCCTCTACTTCATGGACACCTCTTCGGCCGCCGCCGAATGCGTGACACTGCAGGCCGCCGCAGGATTCGCCGTCCATCTGTTTCCCACCGGCCAGGGCAACGTTATCGGCAATCCCATTCTGCCGGTGATCAAGATCACCGCCAATCCACGGACTGTCAGGACCATGGGCGAGCATGTGGATCATGACGTTTCGGGAATCCTGAGGCGGGAGCTGACGTTGGACGCCGCCGGCGACCAGCTGATCGCGCTGACGCTCAGGACCGCCAACGGCCGCCTCACCGCCGCCGAGGTGCTGGGGCATCGCGAGTTCGTGCTGACCAAGCTGTACCGGAGCGCCTGATGTCAGAGCTGGCGGTCTCGATCCTGAGGGGTGAGGAATGGGCCGAGTATCTGGTGCCGCTTCAGCGGCACCAGACGGTGCTTGACCTCGTCACCTGGATCCAGAGGCATCGTGACCCCAGCCTGGCCTATCGCTTCGCCTGCCGGGTCGGTATGTGCGGCTCCTGCGCCATGACGGTCAACGGGCGTCCGCGCTGGACCTGCCGCACCCGGGTCGAGGACGTTGCCGAGAACGCCCACCTTCGCCTCGAGCCCCTGGCCAACTTCCCGGTGATCAAGGATCTGACGGTGGACATGGAACCGTTTTTTCAACAGCACGAGCGGGCCGTGGCGCGCTTCTTTCCCGGCGGTGGTGATGGTGACTTCGCATGTGTGAGCCCGGGTTCGCCGGCCCGCCAGCGGGCCGATGCCGGAATCGAATGTATCGGCTGCGGCGTCTGTGCCGCCGCCTGCGAAACGGTGGCCGCCTTTCCCGGCTATCTCGGGCCGGCGGCGCTCAACCGGGTCTGGACACTGGTCAACGACAGCCGGGATGGTGCCGGGCGGGCCCGTCTGGCGGCGGTGGCCGGTGATTTTGGTGCCCACGGCTGCGCCAGCCACCAGGAGTGCTCCGAGGTTTGCCCGAAGCATCTCGACCTGGCGGGCGCCATCGCCGCGCTCAAGCGCACCGCTTTCCGCGCGGCGCTGACCGGCGGCCGATGAGTGCCCGTGTCGAAGCATTGGCCTGG
>DUZF01000349.1 GCA_013349665.1 Rhodospirillaceae bacterium
CGCCGGGGGCTTTCGGCGGCGACGGCAAAGACCACCTCGATGCGGTGATCCAGCCGGTTTTCGGCCACCCAACGCTTGAGATGCGGCAGGTTGTCGGCCAGCGCCTCGACGGCCAGGACCTGGACCTCTCCGCCGGTTGCCGCCTGCAGCGACATGATCCCCCAGTGGGCGCCGATGTCGACGAACAGATCGCCGTCCCGCAGCAGGCCGTCGAGCAGACAGCGGGTGGCGTAGGCAAAGCCGATGCCGCGGCGTTCCCTGTCGACCAGCAGGTGAACGCCGGGATCGGCGAGGAAGCGCCTGGGAACGGTCATGGTGAAGCGCGGGCTGCCGTCGGTCCGGGTGAACAGGGAGTGGATCGCCGCCGGCAGAGGAATGGACATCAGGGGGAGGCTCTGGACAAAATCGGCAAACACACGTAAAACAAGAATAACTTCATAAAGACAACTTCTAAAGAACGTGTTTATCCGCGATGTCTCAGCAAAAAAATATCCAACATGACATATGAACAATTTTTGCGGGTATATCCGGTATGCCAGGAAAATCTCCCGACCTCAGTGAGTTGGTTCACAGAGGAGGGCGACGTGGCCGTGCATCATCCGGCTGAGACCATCACATCCAGGGAGGCGTCGTGATGCAGATCGGGCAGATCGCCAAGCCGGAAAGCGTTGATACCGGGTTGATCTGTCTCGGCCTGATGCTGCGTTATTTCCAGCTTCCCAACGACCCGCAACAACTGCGCCACGACTACGGCAAGATGGACGGGCCGTTCGATGCCGTCGACATCGTGCGTTGCGCCAAGCGCGCCGGTCTGCTGGCGCGATCGACTGAAAGCCGCTGGAAACGCCTGGAACATGCGCCGCTGCCGGCGATCGCACAGATGAAGGATGGGTCCTTCGTCATCTTCGCCCGCTTCCTCAAGGACGCCGAGCGCGGCGACCGGGTGTTCGTCCATGACCCCCGGCTGGCGCAACCGGAATTTCGCACCGCCGAGGACATCGCCGCCCAGTGGGACGGAACGCTGATCCTCACCACCCATCGCGAGGCCTTGTCCGGACCGGCGCGGACCTTCGACCTGTCCTGGTTCATTCCGGCGGTGATCCGCTATCGGCGGCTGTTCGGCGAGGTGCTTCTGGCCTCGTTCTTCCTGCAGCTTATGGGGCTGGTGTCGCCGATGTTTTTCCAGGTGGTCACCGACAAGGTGCTGGTCCATCGCGGGCTGTCGAGCCTGACGGTGCTGATGATCGGCATGTCCATCGTCTCGGCCTTCGAGGTGGTGCTCGGCGCCTTGCGCACCTACGTCTTCAGCCATACCACCAGCCGCATCGACGTCGAACTGGGGGCCGCCCTGTTCCGCCATCTGATGGGCTTGCCGCTGGCCTATTTCGCCGCCCGCCCGGCCGGCACCACGGTGGCCCGGGTGCGCGATCTCGACACCATCCGCAACTTTCTGACCGGAACCTCGCTCACTTTGGTCATCGATGCCTTCTTCACCATCGTGTTTTTCGTGGTGATGTTCTTCTATTCGGTGCCGTTGACCCTGATCGTGCTGGCCAGCATTCCGTTTTATCTCGGGCTGTCGGTGGTGGTGACGCCGGTTCTGAAGAAGCGGATCGACACCAAATTCCAGCATGCCGCCGCCAACCAGGCTTTTCTGGTTGAGGCGGTGACCGCCGCCGAGACCTGCAAGGCAATGGCCGTCGAGCCGCAGATGCAGCGCAAATGGGAAAGCCTGCTGGCCGCCTATACCCGCTCGTCGTTCCGGGTGCAGAACCTCGGCAATGTCAGTTCGCAGATCGCCCAGGGGATTTCCAAGATCCAGTCAGTGGCGCTGCTGTGGCTGGGGGCCGAGGCGGTGATGGACGGCGAGTTGACGGTCGGCGGACTGATCGCCTTCAACATGCTGGCCGGCCGGGTGACCTCGCCGATCCTGCGCCTCGCCCAGACCTGGCAGGACTTCCAGCAGTTGCGGGTGTCGGTGGCCTGGCTTGGCGACATTCTCAACACCCCCACCGAACGCAATTCCCAGGCCCGTTCCGGCCTGCCCAGCATGGACGGCCGCGTGACCTTCGAGAATGTCACCTTCCGCTATCGCCCGGATCGGCCCGAGGTGTTGCGCCGTCTGTCGCTGGACGTGCAACCGGGGGAAACCATCGGCCTGGTCGGGTCGTCGGGGTCGGGCAAAAGCACCCTGACCAAGCTGGTGCAGCGTCTCTATGTCCCCGAATCGGGGCGGATCCTGATCGACGGCGTCGATCTCGGCATGATCGATACCGCCTGGCTGCGCCGCCAGGTCGGCGTCGTGCTGCAGGAAAATGTCCTGTTCAGCCGCAGCATCCGCGACAACATCGCCGTCGCCAATCCCTCGGCTCCCCTCGAGGCGGTGGTGGCGGCGGCGAAGATGGCGGCCGCCCATGACTTCATCTGCGAACTGCCCGAGGCTTACGACACCCTGGTCGGCGAACGCGGCTCCAGTCTTTCAGGCGGCCAGCGCCAGCGTATCGCCATCGCCCGCGCCCTGCTCAATAACCCCAAGGTGCTGATTTTCGACGAGGCGACCTCGGCGCTGGATTACGAGTCCGAGGCGCAGATCCGCCAGAACATGGCCGCCATCGGCCATGGCAGGACCATGTTCATCATCGCCCATCGGCTCAGCGCGGTGCGCCATTGCGACCGCATCGTGGTCATCGAAAAGGGAGAGATCAGCGAGCAGGGCTCCCATGATCAGCTGATGGCCTCGGGCGGCCGCTACGCCTTTCTGTGGCATTGCCAGGAAGTCGGCCATGTCGACGGATAAGCAGCCGAGGGACTTGCCCGATGCCCTGGTGGCGCTGCTGATGCGCTTCCAGGGACTGCGCCGCCACCTGGCGGTGGCGCGCCAGGCCTGGCGGCAGGAACGCCGGCAACCGGCGAAAGCGCCGCGCTCCTCCGAGGAACTGGCGTTTCTCCCGGCGGTGGTGGAAATCGTCGAAACCCCTGCCTCTCCGGCCGGCCGCGGCACCGCCCTGACGGTCACCGCGCTGTTCGCCAGCGCCTTGCTGTGGGCCTGCCTGGGCAAGGTGGACATCCATGCGACGGCCACCGGGCGGATCATTCCGGGCGGCAAGACCAAGCCGGTGGCCTCGTCGGAAATGGCCTCGGTGGCGGCGATCTACGTCAAGGACGGCGAGCATGTGCGGCAAGGCCAGGTGCTGGTCGATCTCGACCCGGCGGCCCCGCAATCCGATCTGCTGCGCCTGCGCCGCGAGATGCAGGAGCAGACCGCCGTCGCCCTGCGCCAGCGGGCCCTGCTCGATGGCCGCGAGACCTTGGCGGTGCCGCCCGACCTGGACATACCGGCCGCCCTGCTGGCGGTCCACGAGCGACAACTGCGGCAGAAACTGGCCGATCACCGGGCCATGATCGAGGGGCTGGAGCATGACCGGCGGCAGAAGCAGGCCGAGCGCCTGGGCAATCTGGCGGATATCGAGCGCCTGCGCGATACGGTGCCGCTGCTGACCGAGCAAGCCCGCACCAAAGGCGAAATGGCCGAGATGGGCTGGCAGTCGCGGACCGAATTTCTGCGGGTCGAGCAGGAGCGCATCGACCGCCTGCAGGAACTGGAAACGGCGCGTCATCGTCTGGCGCAGACCGAAGCGGCGATCGCCGGCGCCGGCGAGAAACTGCGCCAGGCCGAGGCGCAATTCCGCGCCGAGGCCCTGACCCAATTGGCCGAGGCCGAACAGAAGGCGGCCAGCCTGGCCCATGAGGTGTCGAAAGCCGATGACCGGCGGGAAAATTATCGTCTGACGGCGCCGGTGTCGGGGGTGGTGCAGCAGATGGCGGTGCATTCCGTCGGGGCGGTGGTGGCGCCGGCGACGCCGGTGCTGATGATCGTGCCGGACGGCGAAGGCATCGCCATCGAAGCCAGTCTGCCCAACAAGGATGCCGGTTTCGTCATGCCCGGCCAGTCGGCGGAGATCAAGATCGACGCCCTGCCGTTTACCCGCTACGGCACCATCGGCGGCACCGTCGAGGTGATTTCCGCCGATTCGGTGCAGGATTCGGGGCAGCGCCCGGCCGGCGACCCGGCGGCCAATCGACAGGCGCAGCCATCGCCGGACAGCCTTGGTCCCACTTATTCGGTCAGGGTGCGGCCGTTGGTCGACCATCTGCGGGCCGGCGACCGCGATGTCGCCCTGGTTCCGGGGATGGCGGTGGCGGTGGAGATCAAGACCGGTCGCCGGCGGGTGATCGAATATGTGCTGGATCCGATCCTTCGCTACGAAAAAGAGAGTTTTAGAGAGCGATGAATAAAAATAGTTGCAGTAGCTTGCACGCAAAGGTATAGTGATAAACATGAAGGACACGGTAAAAGGCTAATTCGCGATGCCTGGCGGGGTTGCCCCTCCCTGACCCCCGTCGGCTAGCCCCCCTCCTCTGCATCCCCGGAGGAGGGGGGCGTTTTTTTAAGAAAATGGCTGAATTTTGCGGTTTTTTGGGGTGCTAAAACGGAGTTCTACACCCCATTTCTACACCCCAATTTTGAAGCTCATTTTGACCGCCGCACCGCGGCTCGGACGCGATCAGCGCCCTGCAATCATCCGGCATCGGCGGCGGATGTCGGTCTGCTTTCCTTGTCAAAACCGGCCAGCCAGCGTGTCGGTTCTGGATGACGGCCTTGTGCCAGGTGCGGCCGGACGCATGGGCAGATTTCGGATTCTGGTCAACTCTGCGGCCAAGGCTTTTCCGAAAAATGCGTTTCAATATCGCGATGGCCGTGAAGGATG
>DUZF01000137.1 GCA_013349665.1 Rhodospirillaceae bacterium
GCTGGTGCCGCCGGTGATCCTGGTGGCGACCCTGCCGATTTCCATTGCCGGTTGGGGCGCGCGGGAGGTGGCGATGGTCACCATGCTCGGTTTCGTCGGCGTCGCCCCGGCGACGGCGGCGGCGATTTCCGTGCTGTTCGGGCTGGTCAGCCTGCTGATCGCCTTGCCGGGCGGTGTTTTCTGGCTGTTTTCAAAAGAGCGCCAGATGTTACAGTCGGTGCCGGATGAGCTATCGATCGGGGAACCGCCTTCATGAAGATCTCTTTTTCCAAGCCCGCCGAAACAACCGAGGGTGCGCTGGTCGCCGGCGTTTTCGAAGGCCGCGTGCTGACCGCGTCCGGCCAGCGGCTGGACCAGCAGAGCGGCGGCCAGGTGACCAGGGCGATGGCCTCGGGCCGCTTTACCGGCAAGCGCGACCAGACCCTGACCCTGCCGGCGCCGAGCGGGCTTAATGTCCAGCGGCTGCTGCTGATCGGCCTCGGCAAGCCGGAGAAACTCGACCCCATGGCCGCCGAGGGTTTCGGCGCCGCCGCCATCGGGCAGTTGCTGACCGCCGGCGACAAGCAGGTGACGATCCTGGTCGATGCGGTCGACGGCATGGGGTTGTCCTCGGCCGCCGAACTGGCGGCCCATGTGGCGGCGGGTGCCAAATTGCGCTCCTATCGCTTCGACAAATACCGCACCAGGCAAAAGGACGAGGAAAAACCCAGCGTCTCCAAAGTGGTGATTTCGCTGGCCGAGAATGCGGAGGCCAAGCGCCGCTTCGCCAAGCTGGACTGCGTCATCGAAGGGGTGTTCCTGACCCGCGATCTGGCCAGCGAACCGGCCAATGTCATCTTCCCCGAATCCCTGGCCGAACAGGCCAAGGGTCTGGCCGAGCACGGCGTCGACATCGAGGTGCTGGGCGAAAAGCAGATGCGCAAGCTGGGCATGGGGGCACTGCTCGGCGTCGGCCAGGGCAGCGAACGCGAATCCCAGATGGTGGTGATGCGCTGGATGGGCGCCGGCGACGAGACGGCGGCGCCGGTGGCCTTCGTCGGCAAGGGGGTGACCTTCGATTCGGGCGGCATCTCCATCAAGCCCGGGGCCAATATGGAAGACATGAAATGGGACATGGCCGGCGCCGCGGTGGTCATCGGGCTGATGAAGGCGCTGGCGCTGCGCAAGGCCAAGGTCAATGCCGTCGGCGTCGTCGGCCTGGTGGAGAACATGCCCTCGGGCACCGCCCAGCGTCCGGGCGATGTGGTCACCTCGATGTCCGGCCAGACCATCGAAGTCATCAATACCGATGCCGAGGGACGGCTGGTGCTGGCCGACGCCCTGTGGTACGCCCAGAACCGCTTCAAACCGAAGATGATGGTCGATCTGGCCACCCTGACCGGGGCGATCATCATTTCGCTCGGCGATCATTACGCCGGGCTGTTCGCCAATGACGACGGCCTGGCGGAGAAACTGGCCGGTGCCGGCAAGGCGGTGGGCGAGCAGCTGTGGCGTATGCCGCTGGACGACCCTTACGACAAGCAGATCAAATCCGACATCGCCGACATGAAAAACGTCGGCGGCCGCGAGGGCGGCAGCATCACCGCCGCCATGTTCCTCAAGCGCTTCGTCAAGGACACCAAATGGGCGCATCTCGACATCGCCGGGGTGACCTGGGCGAAGAAGGACGCCGCGGTGACGCCGAAGGGCGCCAGCGGCTTCGGGGTGCGTCTTCTGGACAGGCTGGTGGCCGACCATTACGAATCCGCCTGAGGTCCCGCTGAGGGTCGCCTTCGCCGCCGCCGCGGAGGCGCCGCAGGCGCTGGCGGTGGGCGTCCGGCCGGGGCCGCGGCTGCAACCGCAGGCCGCCCTGCGGCAGCCGCTGGTGCGACGGCTGCTGGCCGCCCGTCACGGCTTCAAAGGCGAGGCGGAGGACGTCCTGCCGGTGCTGACGCCGGAGGGCTGGCTGGTGCTGGTCGGCCTCGACGACGAGACCAAGGGCGAGGACGCCCGCCGCTGGCGGCGGATTGGCGGCGCCCTGGTCGCCGAACTGGCCGATTGCGGCTTCACCCGGCTGGATATCGCCCTTGATCTCGATCCCCTGGCAACCGCCGAACTGGCCTTCGGCATGATGCTGCGCGCCTGGCGACCGGCGGCATCCTATCGCAGCAAGCCGGATGAGGACGACGAGACGACGCTGGTTGAAGTGGTGCTGGTCACCGGCGATCCCGATAGGGCAAGGACGGCCTTCCAGCGTCTGGCCGGGCTGGCGGCGGGCAGTGCCCTGGCCCGCGACCTGGTGGTGGCGCCGGCCAATCTGCTGACCCCTTCATCCTTCATCGATCGCCTGTCGCCGCTGGTCGCCCTCGGCGTCACCGTCGAGGTGATCGACCCCGTCAAAGCCGGGCTCGGGCTGCTGGCGGCGGTCGGCCAGGGCAGCGCCCATGCCCCCCGTCTGGCGGTGCTGCGCTGGTCGGGCGGCGAGGCGGCGGCGGCGCCGGCGGTCTTCGTCGGCAAAGGCATCACCTTCGATTCCGGCGGTATCGACATCAAGGACGACGAGGACCTGGACGGCATGAAGGGCGACATGGCCGGCGCCGCCGCCGTCGTCGGCGCGCTTTATGCCGTTGCCGCGCGCCGCGCCGCCGTCAATGTGGTGGGGGTCCTGGCGCTGGCGGAAAACATGCCGTCGGGACGGGCCAGCCGCCCCGGCGACGTGGTCCGCGGATTCTCCGGCCTCAGCGTCGAGATCATCGATACCGATGCCGAGGGGCGCCTGGTGCTGGCCGACGCCCTGGCATGGGCCGCCGCCCGCTGCAGGCCGCGGCTGATGGTCGATCTGGCCACCCTGACCGGCGCGGTGGAGGTAGCTCTGGGCCATCACCGCGCCGGCCTGTTCACTGGCGACGATGCCCTGGCCGGCTGGCTGATGGCCGCCGGCGATGCCGAGGACGAATTGCTGTGGCGGTTGCCGCTGACCGAGGTCTACGACGATGCCCTGAAAAGCGCCGTCGCCGATCTGCGCAATTGCCAGTGGGAGAGCGGTCCCGACCATCTGCACGCGTCGCGCTTCCTGCAGAATTTCGTTCCCGGCGGCGTCGCCTGGGCGCATCTCGACATCGCCGGCGTCACCGAGGCGGAGGAGGATGGTCCCCTGGCCGGCAAGGGGCCGACCGGTTTCGGCGTGCGCCTTCTGGACCGACTGGTGGCCGACCGTCTCGAGCGATAAGATAGGCCCATGACCACACGCGTCGGCTTTTACCATTTGCAACGCTCGACCCTTGACCAGACCCTGCCGCGCCTGGTGCAGAAGGCGCTGGAGGGTGGCCACCGGGTGCTGGTGATGGCCGGTTCGGCCGAGCGGGTGGCCCATCTCGAGGCTTTGCTGTGGACCTGGCAGCCTGACTCCTGGTTGCCGCACGGCAAGGCCGGCGACGCCGACGCCGCTCTGCAACCGGTCCTGCTGACGCATCAGGATGATAATGGGAATAGTGCCGATATCCTGATATTGACGGATGGGGTGGTGTCGAGCCAGATGGACCGGTTCGACCGCTGTCTCAGCCTGTTTGACGGCAATGACGACGAGGCGGTGATGAAGGCGCGCGACCTTTGGCGGGAATGGAAAACGCGCGGCTGGTCACTGACCTATTACCAGCAGACGGAACGCGGCGGCTGGGAAGAGAAGGCCCGGGCCGACGGATAAAGGAGAGATAGGATGTTGCAGGGTAAGGTGCTGGTGGCGCAGGGCGGCGGTCCGACGGCGGTGATCAACCAATCGATGGTCGGCGCCGTTCTGGAATGCCGGAAGTTTCGTAATGTCGAGCGGGTCTACGGCGCCTTCCATGGCGTGCGGGGGATCGTCGACGAGGAGTTCTTCGACCTTACCCAGGAAACCACCCACAATCTGGAAATGGTCGCCCAGACGCCGGCCTCGGCCCTGGGCTCGACCCGCGACAAGCCGGACCTCAAATATTGCCAGGAGATCTTCAAGGTTCTGCGGGCCCATGGGGTTTCCTATTTTTTCTACATCGGCGGCAATGACAGTTCGGATACCGTGCGCATCGTCAGTGAGGAGGCCGCCAAGGCCGGCTATCCGCTGCGCTCGGTGCATATCCCGAAAACCATCGACAACGATCTGGTGGAAAACGACCACACGCCGGGTTTCCCCTCCGCCGCCCGCTTCGTCGCCCAGGCCTTCATGGGGGCCAATCTCGACAATTGGGCCCTGCCGGGCGTCTATCTGGCGGTGGTGATGGGCCGCCATGCCGGTTTCCTGACCGCCGCCTCGGCGCTGGGCAAGAAATTTCCCGATGACGGACCGCATCTGATCTATCTGCCGGAGCGGACCTTCGACACCGACCGCTTCCTCACCGATGTCAAGAATGCCTATGACCGCTTCGGCCGCTGCGTGGTGGCGGTATCGGAGGGTATCCATGACGGTTCCGGCACGCCCATCGCCGCCCGCCTGGCCAAGGAGATGGAGCGCGACCAGCACGGCAATGTGCAACTGTCCGGCAATGGCGCCTTGGCCGATCTGCTGACCGAGGAGGTGCGCAGCAAACTGAATATCAAGCGGGTGCGCGGCGACACGCTGGGCTATCTGCAGCGGTCATTCGTCGGCTGTGTTTCCGACGTCGATCAGCGGGAAGCCCGCGAAGTCGGCGAAAAGGCGGTGCAATACGCCATGTGGGGCGACCAGGACGGCTCGGTGACCATCCAGCGCACCGGCTTCTATTCAGTCGATTACAAGCTGCTGCCGCTGG